>NZ_JAMHKS010000057.1:0-49096 GCF_025566055.1 Leclercia tamurae | reverse complement strand
GTACGTAGTGACATGGTATCTCTCGCATCCCACGGCATAAGCGACTCCACAGACGGGTTCTTATGCCTTAGTTGTAAGTGTCTACCATGTCCCCGAACAAGTGTTCATGATGTCCCCGGACCGTACATCCCACGGGGAGAGGGTGGCGTTTATTACGGCATATGCTCGCGCTTCAGATACTCCTCGCTCTGCATTTCCTGCAGGCGCGACAGGCAGCGCTGGAACTCAAACTTCAGCCGCTCACCCTGATAAACGTCATATAAAGGCACGGCGGCGCTCACCACCAGCTTGACGTGGCGTTCGTAAAACTCATCCACCAGCGCGATAAAGCGTCGGGCTTCACTCTCCATCAGCGTGGTCATTACCGGGACATCAAACAGCATCACCGTGTGGAACAAGCGCGAGAGCGCAATATAGTCGTGCTGACTGCGGGCATCGACACACAGGGTCGCAAACGACACGGCGAGGGTTTGATTGACAACGCCCAGCGTTTGCAGCGGTCGATGGTTTACTTCCAGCACGGCGGCGTTGTCACGCCCGGCCCCTGCCAGAACCAGCCACAGTTTGTCCATCTGCTGTTGCGTCTCGTCGTTCAACGGCGAAATCCACAGATGGGCCTGGGTCAGCGTCCGCAGGCGATAATCGACGCCGGCATCGACATTCATGATGTCGCAATGTTCTTTAATTGCATCGATAGCAGGCAGGAAGCGGGCGCGTTGCAAGCCATTACGGTACAGCTCATCCGGAGGGATATTAGAAGTCGCCACCAGGGTAATGCCCCGGGCAAACAGCGCTTTCATCAACCCACCCAGCAGCATGGCGTCGGTAATATCTGACACAAAAAACTCATCAAAGCACAGCACGTCGGTTTCGGCTTTGAAACGCTCGGCAACGATATCCAGCGGATCGCTTTGCCCCTGCAGGGCGGTCAGCTCTTCATGCACCCGCAGCATAAAGCGGTGAAAATGCAGACGCTGCTTACGCGTTCCCGGCAGGCTCTGGTAGAACAGATCCATCAGCCAGGTTTTACCGCGCCCTACCCCGCCCCACATATATAAACCGCGTACCGGCGTGACGCCCTGCGGCGCTTTCTTACCCAGCAGCCGTCCAAACGCGGCCTTGAGTCCTGCCGCAGGTGCAGCTTCGTTCGGCTGGTTGGTCAGCGACTGCCAGATACTGTCCAGACGATTTACCGCTTCACGCTGTACATCATCTGGCTGGTGGGAACCCTCATTCAGGGCCTGTTGATAACGCGATGTGGGGGAAAGGCTTTGCATAATCTTGTTGTTATTCCTTCAATTAATACCCGCCAGCCTGTTCAGTTGGCGAAAAAAAGGCCGTTCTACAGTACGCGATGATGCGGTGGGATTCCACTTCTAAGGAAATAGCGGTTATAGTGGCATAATCAGGCACAGGCATGAAGCCGAGCCAACACCCTACGGAACCACAAGACAACGGGAGATGTTCATGACCTGGGAATATGCGCTAATTGGTTTAGTCGTCGGCATCGCTATTGGCGCCGTGGCCATGCGTTTTGGAAATCGTAAATTGCGCCAGCAACAGGCGTTGCAGTACGAACTGGAAAAGAACAAAGCTGAGCTGGATGAGTATCGCGAAGAGCTGGTAAGCCACTTTGCCCAGAGCGCCGAGCTGCTGGACAACATGGCCCATGATTACCGCAAGCTTTATCAGCACATGGCGAAAAGCTCCAGCAGCCTGCTGCCGGAGATGAGCGCGGAGAACAATCCGTTCCGCAACCGTCTGGCGGAGTCCGAAGCCGGTAACGATCAGGCGCCCGTACAGATGCCACGTGACTACTCCGAAGGCGCATCCGGCCTGCTGCGCGGTGGCGCAAAGCGCGATTAATCGCACATCATAAATAAATTTTACGGGCGCAGCCCTTGCGCCCGTCCTTTCTTCCCGACCCCAGCTATTATTTAGTCAAACACCTCATTGTCCAGCGTTTTAAAATTCAATAACATCAGACTGTTTTTGGGCCGTTATTCTTCCATTCCAGGTTGCGAGAGCCAGCATAAATGAACAAAAAAAATCAGCTGTTGAGCGCGTTAGCATTGAGTATCGGATTATCGCTGTCGGCATCATATCCGGCGGCGGCCGCAATCCCTTCGCAGGTCCCGGGCCAGGCGGCGCTCCCGAGCCTTGCCCCGATGCTGGAAAAAGTCCTGCCTGCGGTCGTCAGCGTGCAGGTTGAAGGCACCGCTGTGCAAAGTCAGCGCATCCCGGAGGAGCTGAAAAAGTATTTTGGCGATGAGGCCCCTGACCAGGCGCAGCCTTTTGAAGGGTTGGGCTCCGGCGTGGTGATTGATGCCGCGAAAGGTTATGTCCTGACCAATAACCACGTCATCAGCCATGCCGATAAAATCAGCGTCCAGATGAACGATGGCCGGGAGTTCGAAGCCAAACTGATTGGCGGGGACGATCAGAGTGATATCGCCCTGCTGCAGTTACAAAACCCCACCGGCCTGACGCAGATCGCCATCGCGGATTCCGACAAGTTACGCGTCGGGGATTTCGCCGTCGCGGTCGGTAACCCCTTCGGCCTCGGCCAGACGGCCACCTCCGGCATCGTTTCCGCTCTGGGCCGCAGTGGCCTGAACCTTGAAGGACTGGAAAACTTTATCCAGACTGACGCCTCCATTAACCGCGGTAACTCCGGCGGCGCCCTGCTGAACCTGAACGGGGAGCTGATCGGCATTAACACCGCTATTCTGGCGCCTGGCGGTGGCAGCGTAGGGATTGGTTTTGCTATCCCCAGCAACATGGCCCGCACTCTGGCACAGCAGCTGATTGAGTTTGGCGAAGTCAAACGCGGGCTGCTGGGCATCAAAGGCACGGAAATGAGCGCGGATATTGCCAAAGCGTTCAACCTGAACGTGCAGCGCGGCGCCTTCGTCAGCGAAGTATTACCGAATTCCGGCTCGGCAAAAGCGGGCGTCAAATCCGGGGACGTGATCGTCAGTCTGAATGACAAACCGTTAAGCAGCTTTGCTGAACTGCGTTCGCGCATCGCCACCACGGAGCCGGGCGCCACGGTTAAGCTCGGTATTCTGCGTGACGGCAAACCGCTGGATCTGCAGGTCACGCTGGATAAAAGCACCTCATCATCCGCCAGCGCAGAGATGATTGCCCCGGCGCTGCAAGGGGCGACCTTAAGCGACGGGCAGTTGAAAGACGGCACCAAGGGCATCACCCTCGACAGCGTTGAGAAGAGTAGTCCTGCCGCGCAGGCCGGTCTGCATGAGAATGACGTGATCATCGGGGTGAACCGCGTTCGCGTGCAGTCCATCGCCGAAATGCGCAAAGTGCTGGCAGGCAAACCGACCGTTATCGCCCTGCAGATCGTGCGCGGTAACGACACACTCTATATTTTGCTGCGTTAAGCCTGTACGGGTCCGGACATCGCCACGTGTGATGTCCGGATAAGTCATGCTATGCTGCTTGCGATCTTCCCTTAACGACGCCCGTATCATGGTTTTAAAGCTCATTCGTTCGGTCGCCATCGGCCTGGTTGTAGGTGGCCTGTTACTGGTCGCGATGCCCTCTTTACGTCAGTTTAATCAGCTGGCTGCGCCGCAATTTGACAGCGCAGATGAAACACCTGCCAGTTATAATCAGGCAGTACGCCGCGCCGCGCCTGCGGTGGTTAACGTCTATAACCGCGGGCTGAACAGCACCAGCCATAATCAGCTGGAGATCCGTACCCTGGGCTCCGGGGTGATCATGGATGAACGCGGCTACATCATTACCAACAAACATGTGATCAACGATGCCGATCAGATCATCGTTGCGCTGCAGGACGGTCGCGTCTTTGAGGCCCTGCTGGTAGGTTCTGACAGCCTGACGGATCTGGCGGTCCTCAAAATTAATGCCACGGGCGGCCTGCCCATTATCCCTATCAACCGTAAACGTACCCCGCATATCGGTGACGTGGTGCTGGCGATCGGTAACCCTTATAACCTCGGGCAGACCATCACCCAAGGGATTATCAGCGCGACGGGGCGGATCGGCCTGAACCCCTCCGGGCGGCAGAACTTCCTGCAGACGGACGCCTCCATCAACCACGGCAACTCCGGCGGCGCGCTGGTGAACTCACTGGGCGAACTGATGGGCATCAATACCCTCTCGTTTGATAAGAGCAACGACGGGGAAACGCCCGAAGGCATTGGCTTCGCCATCCCGTTCCAGCTGGCTAATAAGATTATGGATAAGCTCATTCGCGACGGACGGGTGATCCGTGGCTACATTGGCATTGGCGGACGTGAGATTGCTCCGCTGCATACCCAGGGTGGCGGCATCGACCAGATCCAGGGGATTGTGGTGAACGAAGTCACTCCCGGCGGCCCGGCAGCGGAAGCTGGCATCAAGGTTAACGACGTTATCGTCTCGGTGAACGGTAAACCGGCGTTGTCGGCTCTGGAGACGATGGATCAGGTGGCTGAGATCAGGCCTGGCTCCATCATTCCGGTGGAAGTGATGCGGGATGATAAGAAACTGACGCTGCAGGTGACCATTCAGGAATACCCGGCCACTAACTAAGTCAGCAGACATAAAAAAACCGGAGTCAGTGCTCCGGTTTTTTATTGCCCTGACGGGGAGTGAGTCGCTTACTTGTTAACAAACTCTTCGCCCAGGACGATATCGTTCTTCAGGGTGTCCAGCATGCCGGCCATCGCCTGCTGCTCGAACGCGCTCAGGGTGCCGATAGATTTACGCTCTTCGATACCGTTTTTGCCCAGCAGCAGCGGCTGAGAGAAGAAGCGTGCATGCTCGCCGTCACCTTCAACGTACGCACATTCCACCACGCCTTGCTCACCCTGCAGGGCGCGTACCAGAGAGAGACCGAAACGTGCTGCCGCCTGACCCATAGAGAGGGTTGCAGATCCGCCACCCGCCTTCGCTTCCACCACTTCGGTGCCCGCGTTCTGGATACGTTTGGTCAGGTCAGCCACTTCCTGCTCGGTGAAGCTCACGCCTGGGATCTGGGACAGCAGTGGCAGAATGGTCACGCCAGAGTGGCCGCCGATAACCGGCACTTCCAGCTCGTTCGGCTGCTTGCCTTTCAGTTCCGCTACAAAGGTGTTGGAGCGGATGATGTCCAGCGTGGTTACGCCAAACAGTTTGTTCTTGTCATACACGCCCGCTTTTTTCAGCACTTCTGCTGCGATAGCAACAGTGGTATTAACCGGGTTAGTGATGATCCCGATGCAGGCTTTCGGACAGGTTGTCGCGACCTGCTGAATCAGGTTCTTAACGATACCGGCATTCACGTTGAACAGGTCAGAACGATCCATGCCTGGCTTACGCGCCACGCCTGCGGAGATCAGCACAACGTCTGCGCCTTCGAGCGCCGGGCGCGCATCTTCACCGGAGAAGCCTTTGATTTTGACAGCCGTCGGGATGTGGCTCAGGTCAACCGCCACACCAGGGGTTACCGGGGCAATGTCGTACAGAGAGAGTTCTGAGCCTGCAGGCAGCTGAGTTTTCAGTAGTAGGGCAAGCGCCTGGCCGATACCGCCAGCAGCGCCGAGGACTGCGACTTTCATCCTAAACTCCTTATTATGGTGAGCTAACTTTCTGTTACTCCGTCGCGGCGACCTTAATTCAGCAGATCAATAATTACAATCTTCATGGTTTGAGAATTAGCGGTCACGCGCTTTTCGCTTCTGCCGGAAGGCTATCAGGCGTTATGCGATAACTAAGCAACGAATCAAGAGGGGGTTACAATACACCCTCGCCAGCCACCAAAACAACATCAATTTGATAACATTTAATTTACTTTTAAGCTTATTTGCGAGGCGTGACGCAGGCATGTTCCTCGATAACGAAATTTGATAAAATCACTCCCTTTCATAACATTATTTCAGCCTAAGATTGGGCAGATAGTTTGCATAAAAATTCATCCATGTGCATAATAATGTTGTTTCTACCGCTATATTTCGGGTGATTTATGCGAATCTCTTCTAAACAAGAAGAATTGGTTAAGGCGTTCAAAGCGCTGCTTAAAGAAGAAAAGTTTAGTTCTCAGGGTGAGATCGTTCAGGCCTTACAGGAAGAAGGCTTCGAAAATATCAACCAGTCGAAAGTCTCCCGCATGTTAACCAAATTTGGCGCGGTGCGTACCCGCAACGCTAAAATGGAGATGGTTTACTGTCTGCCTGCTGAGCTGGGCGTACCGACCACCTCGAGCCCGCTGAAGAATCTGGTGCTGGATATCGACTATAACGATGCGGTGGTGGTGATCCACACCAGCCCGGGCGCTGCCCAGCTTATTGCGCGTCTGCTCGACTCGCTCGGCAAAGCTGAAGGTATTCTCGGCACCATCGCCGGCGACGATACCATCTTCACCACCCCGGCTAATGGTTTCTCGGTGAAAGACCTCTACGAAGCCATTCTGGTGCTGTTCGAACAGGAACTCTGATCGTCTTCCCTGCTGCCTGGCGCAGCGGGGAATCTTCGGCTCCCGCCTCGTTTTGCCTTACAATCTGTTATCTGCGATTTAACAAATAGTGCGTTTTTCCACTTCAATTCATTCATATAGTGGATGATACTTTCACGACCGCACGAATAATCAAATTCTACTATCCCGCTGATTTTTCTTAAAATAATCTACCAGCACGCGTCTGATTCCCGTTTTTTTATTCTCTTCAGTTATAAAACATTGTCTGCTTAATACGTAATTTCACGAGAAACAATTAGCATGGTATTAATATTTGCCGTTATTAGTGTATACTTGATTTTGTGATGAGGGTCACGAAATGAAGACCCCAGTAAAGAATATGACGAGGAAAAGAATCATGAAAATCAAAACTACCGTAGCCACCCTAAGCGTTCTGTCTGTCCTGTCTTTCGGTGCCTTTGCCGCCGATTCAATTAATGCCGATCAGGCCCAGTCCCGCGAATCTATCGGTACTGTTTCTGTTGGTGCAATCGGTACTTCTCCGATGGACATGAACCAGATGCTGAGCAAAAAAGCGCAGGAACAGGGTGCCTCCTCCTACCGCGTGATCGAAGCGCGTACCGGTGACCACTGGCATGCTACTGCTGAGCTGTACAAATAAGACGTACCGCGCATAACCCGAACTACCCGTTATCTCAGTTCAACGACACCAGGCATAAAAATAGCAGCACAACCCTTCTTGCCGTTGAACGTGCCCTGTAAGGAGTAAAGACTATGAACACTAAATTAATCATCGCCACCCTTGGTTTAGCTTTCGTTCTCTCATTCGGTGCCAGCGCAGCTGTGCATCAGGTTACCGCGGAGCAAGCACAAAACCTGCAATCAATGGGTAGCGTAGGCGTGACTGAAGTAGCCGGTTCTCCAATGGATATCCGTCAGGCCCTGGCCGCAAAAGCTGAAAAAGCGGGCGCCAGCAGCTATCGCATTACCGAGATGAATACAGGCGACCACTGGCATGCCACGGCCGAGCTGTACAAATAAACCCTCGTCGTATTGAATTACGACTTGCCCCTGCCTCGCAGGGGCTTTTTTTTGCCTTTTACGGACGAACGTTAAAGCGAATCTGACCTTCCAGCTCCTCTTCCGCCTCATCAAACAGCAGGATCAATGCCCCGAAGCGCCTGCGCAGTTTTTCCGGTAAATGGGTAAACTCAATTTCAAGCGGCAGCGGCAGCTGGTTACCGGTGACAATCTCCCACAGAGAATCCAGGTCCGTCACGCTCTCTCGTTTTATGCCAAAGGTTCGTGAAAACTCACGATAAAAGTCTTCCTGACTGTCGATTTCATCAAAATCAAACGTATAGATATTCATTTCCCGCCACCCCGTCCAGGCGGGCGGCTGCTGCCGCCCTGTCGATTATAATCCCCCGATATGCAGGGTTTTCACTTCCAGGAACTCCTCCAGTCCCAATACTGACCCTTCACGGCCCAGCCCTGACTCTTTTACCCCGCCAAACGGCCCCAGCTCGGTGGAGACCGCACATTCGTTAACCCCGATCATCCCACTCTCAATGGCCTGTGAGACACGGAATACCCGCTGCAGATTCTGGGTATAGAAATAGGCGGCCAGACCAAACGGCGTATTATTGGCGCGCTGGATAACCTCCTCTTCGGAGGTAAAACGGAAGCAGGCCGCAACGGGCCCAAAGGTCTCTTCGCTGGCGAGCATCATGCCTTCATGACAATCGCCCAACACCGTTGGCTGCCAGAAGTTGCCGCCCAGCGCGTGCGCCTTGCCGCCTGCCAGTACCGTCGCCCCTTTGGCGACCGCGTCCTCGACATGCTCACGCACTTTGTCCACGGCGGCAGGTTCAATCAGCGGCCCGACTACGGTGCCCTCCTCCAGGCCGTTCCCTACTTTTAAGTCGTTTACGGCGGCGGCGAGCTGGCTGACAAAAGCGTCATATACCGACTCCTGAATATAGAAACGGTTGACGCTGACGCACACCTGGCCGGCATTACGGAATTTGTTGGCAATAGCGCCTTTCACCGCAGCATCAATATCGGCATCGTCAAAGACGATATAGGGCGCATTCCCGCCCAGCTCCATCGAGACTTTTTTCATGGTCTCGGCGGCATTGCGTACCAGCGTTTTGCCGACCGCCGTCGAGCCGGTAAAGGAGATTTTGCGCACCTCATGGCTGGCCATGATCGCATCGCTGATCTCGGAGGTACTGCCCGCCACCGCGTTGAGTACGCCATCCGGGACGCCCGCTTTTTTGGCCAGGGTCAGCAGTGCAAAGGCGCTGAGCGGCGTGTTGTTGGCTGGCTTGATCACCCCGGTACAGCCTGCGGCCAGCGCCGGGCCGAGCTTGCGGGTCAGCATCGCCATCGGGAAATTCCACGGCGTGATTGCCGCCACCACACCAATCGGTTCGCGGGTGGCCAGAATGCGGGAGCCGGGTTTTACAGGGGGAATGATTTCACCGTTGGCGCGTTTGGCCTGCTCGGCGAACCACTGAATAAAGCTGGCCGCATACTCCACCTCGCCCTCCGCCTCTTTTAGCGGTTTGCCCTGCTCGGTGGTCATCAGTTGTCCAAGCCACTGCTTGTTCTCAATGATGAGTTCATACCAGCGATAAAGGATGGTCGAGCGTTCTTTTGCGGTTCTGGCACGCCACGCCGGGAAAGCACGGCTCGCGGCGGCGATAGCTTCTTCGGTCTCTTTGGTGCCCGCTTTGGCCACGCTGGCAATCACCTCGCCAGTGGCCGGGTTAACGACATCGAATGTGGTATCGAGCGTTTTCCATACACCATCGACCAAATATCCTGTCTGAAATAGCGCACTGTCCTGAAGAGCCTGGGTAGTCATGTATCCTCCCATTCGGGGTTTAAGTACTTGCCCGAATAAGTATAGTCACAAAAAAACCGACGCTTACGGCGTCGGTTTTCAGGAGGATCAGCTGTCGGTCAGGGCATTCTGGTAGCGATGCAACATCCCCACCAGCCGCTGCACCGGTTCGGTCACCTGTCGCGGTGCCTCCCAGATGCGCAGTTTTTCCTGGTAGATCTCCAGCTCCGCCAGCAGCTGGGCAAAGTAGCGTCGCCGCTTATCGTCGCTGGAGGCCGAAATGACATGATCGGCAGTACGTCGCAGCTGGCGATGGAACGCAGAGAGATCGTCATTGATCGGCACCGGCGCGTTGCGCAGACGCTGATGGGCGATGATCAGGGTCAGAGCCAGGCGGAATTTCGCGACATCGCCCGGGAATTTGGTCAGCAGTAAAAACAGCTGCTGATAGAGCGCGGGGAGATGGTTCTCCTTGCGCCGGGCGGTGTTGGTGGTCATTGCTGAAACGGCGGCGGACACAAACTGGTTCAGCAGCACGCGTCCGGTACGGGCCTGGGAGTTATCACGTACCAGCAGAATCACCATCATCGCCAGGAAACAGCCGACAATCTGCCCCAGCGCGCTGTCGAGGAACTGGCTGAAATGGAACGTCATCGGGTTATCCAGCACCAGAATATTGATGGTACTGGCCAGCGCCCCGAGCGAGCCCAGACGGCGCTTCTGCACTTCTATACCAATAAAGAAAGCCATCACCGCAAGGCTGATACAGAGCAGCAGCATGCTTTGCTGGGTCGAGGGCAGAACCACCAGGAAATAGAAAGCGCCCAGCGGGAGCGCTGCCAGGGTGCCGTACAGAAAATCGAGCGCCACCATCCGCGGATTGGGCAGACGCATCGCCAGCGAGGTGACCACGGCGATCATCACCATCGCACCGCTGCCGGAGGTCCAGCCGGTCCACAGCCAGAACAGCGTCCCGAGCATGCAGGCAAGCGTAGTGCGCCAGAAGTTGACCATCGCGTGGTGACGTTCCGCCGACTCGGCTTTGACCACCACCTCGCCCTGCAGGACTTCCTCTTCGGTGGCGCTGATCCTGGTATTGCCGATCACGCCACGTTTGAGCAGCAGGTAGCGCGTCGCCGCGCCAACCCAGGTGTAGATGGTGACCGGAGTATCACGCTCGCCGGTCCAGGCGATGACCCGCCGCATGCGTTTGAGCTGTTTATGCACATCCTGAACCGTCTCGACGGGGACGGAAAACTGTTCCCGGAAGGTCTCAGTGATCGCCTCGGGGCGGGTATTCTGTATCAGATAGGTTTCACAGGCCTGGGTGATCAGCGTTAAGGAGACGGTATTCAGCGCCTTCAGGCGGCGGTTTGCCCGTGACCAGCGCGACGACTCCATATTGAGGTTGCTGCGCATCCCTTCCAGAGCGGTGGTACGACGCACCAGCGCACTCCAGGCGTTATCGACCTCTTCACTGTCGCCATGCTTAATGCACAGCTGCATCAGCTGGTACTGGGCAACGATCAGCGCGTCCAACTCGCGATCGACCTCCTGCTTAATGGAGCGAGGAGAGAACAAGAGATCTGCCACGATCGCACAGACAATCCCCATCACAATCTCACTGCAGCGCTCCACGGCAAACTGCGGCGTCAACAGTGGGTTGGTCTCGATGGTGATGATAATGATCAGGGCGGTATAGCCGGAGAGCCCCCAGGCGTAGGAGTTTTCCACCCGCACCAGGGAGGAGATCCAGGTGCAGAAACCGGCCCAGATACAGCACACCATCAGCATCAGCAGCGGGGTACGGATCATCAGGATGACGATGGTCAGCGCGGCGATACAGCCGATAAAGGTGCCGACAATACGCAGCATCCCACGGTAGCGGATGGCGCCGGAGTAAGGTTCACCCCCCGCCGCAAACGCCGGGCCTGCGGCAACGATCGCCGCCGTCAGTACCGCCCAGCGGGGCGTTTCCAGCTGAAAGTGAAAGCCGATGAACAGCGCCAGCACGATGGCGAAGGCCAGCTTAACCGCGAAGCGCAGGTGCTGGTTGGCGATGGAGAAGATGCCCATGGCGATTAACCGAACTCGCGCAGGCGATGGGCAATTTTGCGGAACAGCGAGTCATGGCTGGCGTCCCGATCTTTCTCACCGGTGATGACGACGGTGGCGGTGGTACCCGCCGGCCACAGGTTGCCCTGCTGATCGTCGAGTCGAATACGCACCGGCACGCGCTGGGCCAGACGCACCCACTCCAGATTGGAGTCAACGGTCGCCATCCCTTTGCTGTCACGGGTGGCGCTGGAGTTGGTCACCCCTGCCGCCACGCTGTCGACCGTTCCTTTCAGGACACGGTTGCTGCCCAGGGGGGTAATTTCTACCCGATAGCCGGGACGGACGTTCTCCAGCTTGGTCTCTTCCATATAGGCGAGCACATAGAAGGAGTGCTGTTTCACCAGCGCCACGGCGGTAGAGCCGCGGGTAATAAACTCGCCGGTATAGACGTTGAGGTTAGTTACCCAGCCGTCGGACGGGGCGCGGATCACGGTACGCTCAAGATCGAGCTTTGCCAGATCCCGCGTGGCCTCGGCCTTCGCCATCTGATGCAGCACGGTTTGCAGCACGTTGTTAGACTGGTCGATCTCCTCGCGGGACATCGCCTGCACGCCGAGCTGATTACGGCGCCCTGCCTCACGGCGTTTTTCCGCAGCCAGTGCCTTGTAGTAGGCAACATCGGCTTCCGCTTCTTCCAGCGCTTTCTGGTAGCGCGGCTGATCAACGGTAAACAGCACCTGATCCTTTTTCACCAGCTGGTTGTCATGCACATTGACGGCAGTGATCAGCCCCGCGACATCCGGAGCAATGGCGACGATATCGGCGCTAAAGCGTGCATCGCGCGTCCAGGGTGATTCGGTGTAGTAAACCCACGCGCGAAAAATAGCGATGAACGCGAGGAGAACCAGGGCCAGAGTAATGGCGGTACGGGAGATTTTTCTTGTTAGCGTTTTCACATCTACCTCAAACAAACAGTCGCGATACCAGATAGAACAGGCAGCAATACAGCGCGGAATTGAACAATGCAGGGTGCCAGACGAAATCATAGATCCCGGTAGGAGCCAGCACCTTTCGCACCAGCCAAAAAATCGCCAGTGATAAAAGCAGTTCGAAGAAAATCGGGGGGAACGATAATCCGAACACCACGATAACGGGAAACAGACTCATGTTGACCTTGATTAGAGCGAGCAGGCGAAAGAATTATTCAGCATACGGCACCGCAGAAGGGGCAAGAAAAGCCGGGCGAGAGTGGCGTAGCTATAATGTATTAATAATATATTAGCGTAACTGTTATGCTGTTATCTATCATATGTGATCTAAATCACTTTTAAGCCAGAGTGAATAATGGAACGTTTAAAACGGATGTCGGTTTTTGCCAAAGTCGTTGAGCTGGGCTCCTTTACCGCTGCCGCCAGGCAACTACAGATGAGCGTCTCGTCGATCAGTCAGACCGTCGCCAAACTGGAAGATGACCTCCAGGTGAAGCTGCTTAACCGCAGCACCCGTAGCCTTGGCCTGACCGAAGCCGGCAAAATCTACTATCAGGGCTGTCGGCGGATGCTGTATGAGGCCCAGTCGGTACACGAGCAGCTCTACGCTTTCAATAACACCCCTATCGGCACGCTGCGGATCGGGTGCTCTTCAACTATGGCACAAAATGTCCTGGCGGGAATGACCGCCGAGATGTTGCAGGAGTATCCGGGACTGACGGTTAATCTGGTCACCGGCATTCCCGCCCCGGATCTGATTGCCGATGGGCTGGATCTGGTGATCCGCGTCGGGGCGTTGCAGGACTCCAGCCTCTTCTCCCGCCGCCTGGGCAGTATGCCGATGGTGGTGTGCGCGGCGAAAAAGTACCTCGCCAAAGCGGGGATCCCGGAGAAACCGGCGGATCTCAGCAATCACGCCTGGCTGGAGTACAGCGTGCGCCCGGACAATGAATTTGAGCTGATTGCCCCCGAAGGGCTTTCGACAAAACTGCTGCCGCAGGGCCGCTTTGTCACCAACGATCCGATGACCATCTCCCGCTGGCTGGTGGCCGGGGCCGGGATCGCTTACGTCCCGCTGATGTGGGTGATCAATGAGATCAACAGCGGCGAGCTGGAGATCCTCTTCCCGCGCTATCAGTCGGATCCGCGCCCGGTGTATGCGGTCTATACCGAAAAGGACAAACTGCCGCTGAAGGTGCAGGTGTGCATTAACTATCTGACGGATTATTTCGTGCAGGTGGCGGCGCTGTTTCAGGAGATGCGGGGAAGGAAGGAATAACCCTCTCCCACAGGGAGAGGGTATTTCGGAAGGGAAATTACGCGGTACCACCGACGGTGAGGTTATCCACCTTCAGGGTCGGCTGACCGACGCCCACCGGCAGGCTCTGGCCCTCTTTACCGCAGACGCCAACGCCGTTATCCAGCTTCAGATCGTTACCGACCATCGAGATCTGCTGCATCGCTTCGATACCAGAACCGATCAGGGTCGCGCCTTTCACCGCTTTGGTCACTTTGCCCTTCTCGATCAGATAGGCTTCTGAGGTCGAGAAGACAAATTTGCCGGAGGTGATATCCACCTGGCCGCCGCCGAAGTTTGGCGCGTAGATGCCGTACTCCACCGACTCGATGATCTCCTGCGGCGTGGATTTACCCGCCAGCATATAGGTGTTGGTCATACGCGGCATCGGCAGGTGCGCGTAGGATTCGCGACGACCGTTGCCGGTTGGAGCTACGCCCATCAGGCGCGCATTCAGCTTGTCCTGCATGTAGCCTTTCAGGATCCCGTTCTCGATCAGCACATTGTACTGACCCGGGGTTCCTTCATCGTCGATAGAGACCGAGCCACGACGATCGGACATGGTGCCGTCATCGACTACGGTGCAGAGTTCAGAGGCCACCAGCTCGCCCATATGGCCGCTGAAGACCGAGGTGCCACGACGGTTGAAGTCGCCTTCCAGACCGTGACCCACCGCTTCGTGCAGCAGCACGCCAGGCCAGCCTGCCCCCAGCACCACCGGCAGGGTGCCCGCAGGCGCCGCCACGGCAGAGAGGTTGACCAGCGCCATTCGCACTGCCTCTTTCGCCCAGGCATCCGCGCGCACTTCGCCTTCGACCGGGTTCAGGAACCATTCGTAACCAAAACGACCGCCGCCGCCGCTGGAGCCGCGCTCGCGTTTGCCGTCCTCTTCCACCAGCACGCTGACGGAAAGACGGACCAGCGGACGCACGTCGGCGGCCAGGGTGCCGTCGGTTGCCGCCACCAGAATCAGCTCATACACGCCGCTCAGGCTGGCAGAGACTTCCTGCACGCGCTTATCTTCCGCACGGGCCACTTTGTCCACCCGGCGCAGGATATCCAGCTTCTCTTCGCGGCTCATGCTTTGCAGCGGATCGACGCTGGTGTAGAGCGCAGAGTGCTGCACCTCGCCCAGGGTTTTGACGCGACCATCGCCGCTGTCGCGCACGATAGTACGTGCCGCCTGCGCGCTCTGCTGCAGGGCAGTCAGGCTAATCTGGTCCGCATAGGCAAAACCGGTTTTCTCACCGCTAACGGCGCGGACACCAACGCCCTGGTCGATGTTATACGAGCCATCTTTGATGATGCTGTCTTCTAAAACCCAGGATTCGTGATAGCTCGACTGAAAGTAGAGATCGCCGTAGTCGAGACGACGTTCGGTCAGTTGACCAAGAATGGAAAACAGGTCCTGATGGCTCAGGCCGTTCGCTGCCAGCAGATGTTCACTTACCAGGTTCAGACTCATCGTTTTTGCTACTCGTTCGTTGCCGTCCACAGGACGTATCTAAGATCTTATCTATTGAGAGTGAGGCAATTAATTGCCCGCGTCAAATCATTGCTGTGCATCTTTGCGTGGCTGACGCAGCACTTCATTAATCTGCGGTTTATCCACCGGGCCGGTGATGTGGTAACGCAGAATGGAGACTTTGCTCCACAGCGGCCCCAGCACTTTACTGGCGGCAAACACCGCCGCGCCGACGATCGGGTTAACGGCAAAGGCCGCTGCCACGCCAACGGTGGCGGAAATTTCCGGTGCCACCACCGCTTCCATATCCAGTTCGCGACGCACCAGATTGACGGAGCCTTTCATGGCGATATCCGCTTCCAGCCCATCGACCAGGGTGTCATCGGTATGCAGGACACCGTCTTTGATCCACGCGGTGCTGCGGATCGAGTCGAAGTAGAAACCTTCGTTAAAGGTATCGCTGAAGTCAAAGCGCAGCTTACGCAGCAGGGCGTCGAAGCTGAGCAGACGCAGCAGCTGACCCGCATGGCCGGTGCTCAGATCGGCAATTTCCCCTCTGCCCAGCCGGGTTTTGAGGATGCCGTTCAGCGTGGCTTCGTCAGGCTTCCACGGCTGGTCGCGCCAGTGCAGATCGTAGTCGAGGTCAAACGACGAACCGCGAATCGGGGTGCTCACACCGAAATAGTTCGATGCCGCATCCAGCTTATTGCCTTTGATCTGTCCTTTCAGGGAGGTGCGCTGCTCGTTGGCGCCGTTCACCCACTCGCCGTTGGCTGTCAGACGGCCGAAGCCGGTATCAATCAGCCCGCCCGCCAGGGTAAGGGTGTTGCCCTTAATGGTGAAATCACCGTTGATACGGCCATATTTCTGCCCCCACAGCCAGCACTCGGCACAGCGCAGCTGTAAATCAGGCCAGCCGCTGAAATTGACCCGCGTGGTGCTGGCTAATGGCGAAGCGACGTTGCCTTTCCCAGCGGTCGCGGTCGCCGGGTTGAAATAGAGGTAGCGGATCTCCGCCTGCCATGGCGCAGTGTCGCGCATCAGCAGGGTGGCATTGATCTCCCGCCCCTGTGCCTCGACTTTTGAACCGTTCAGGGTAGGCTGCGAGACGATGCTCAGGTTATTCCACTGCTGTCCACCCAGCGCCAGGGCGGGAGTGCGCACCGTGATGTGCTGCGGGAATTGCGCCGTATCATCCACATTTTGCCCGACCCCGCTCTGGAATAGCGCTAACCACTCGGCACCATCCATCGGCGGCAGGTTGAGTTCGATGCCCGACTGCTCCGGCAGCGGCGGCAGCGTGCGGCTGTCGGAGGTCCAGATAGCGCGATCCAGCGTCAGCTTGCGGTTAAGCAGCCAGCGGCTGTTAAAGTGATTCTTGCCGCCAGCGTTGCCCGTCAGGGTAAAGCTGTTGAGATCCCCGTCGACATTCAGCTTCACTGGCAGCGGCTCGCCCGCGCTCTTCTCCAGCGGCGACGGCAGGTCGCTGCTGACGTTCTTCAGATCGCCGCTGATATCCACCTTATACCGGGCATCGCCACGATAAGGCAGCTCAATCGCCACCTTACCCTTCCACGGCAGGCGGCCTTCCAGCGACTGGCTGATGGTTTTTGGTAGTACATCCATCCGCGAAGGCTGCCAGCTGGCATCAAGATTGATCCCCACCTGATAGGCTTTCTCGCCTTCGGTGGTGGAGAAGTCGATATTCACCGGCTGATTAAACCAGCTTGCGGTCAGCGGCCCGCTTTTCAGATCGCCATTCACGAAGCTGAACTGCCCGCTGAGATTGTTAATGGTGCTGTTCAGCGGCTTAATGAACAGGCTGTTATTTTTCAGCCTGACGTCGCCCTTGGCGGTGGTCATGGTGCCGTCCAGCGGGATATCCAGATGTAAGCGAGCATTCACATCGCCATCCAGCTGGAGCTGCTGGAGCGTGGCACCCAGGGAATCATCCAGCGGCGTCTCGTCAAAGTACGGCCCAACGGCTTTCCCGGGCCCGTTGATATCGGCATCAATCAGCAGCTTTTCTTTCGAATAATCCGGGATCACCGCCGTCAGGTTACTGGCTTTCACCCCGCCCAGCGCCACGCCGTCGGTCTTCATCCACAACCCGTCATTGATAAAGTTAAGCTCAATATCGAGGTTTTTCAGCGCCGGCCACTCGGGCTGGAAGGCATAGGTGGCATTACGTAACGGTACCAGAACCTGGAACTGGCCTTCGTTGTACTTATAGGGGAACAGGTGCGGGTTGCCGCCGTAGACCAGGGTGGCGTTATCGGCCTGCCCGCCCTGAATCGCGCCGCTCAGGTAGTCCACCAGCGCTTTGCCCATCAGGTTTTCAGGAAAATAGCGCCAGGCCTGTGACCCGTCATCGGTGCTGATGCCCGCCAGAATCCCCAGCCAGGGCTCATCACCCGCCGGCTGTAGATAGCGGAAATCACCCCGGGCATGCACCGCTTTGGCTTTGACGTCGATGTTACGCCCGTCGAGCTGGAAACCTTTCTCGTTCTTCAGCCAGTGGAGGGTGGCGGTACCTTTCTCAACCTCCAGCGGGGCGCGGAAGACGGTTTCATAAGGCATTTTCGCATCGCGGATGTTGGCCACCAGGCGGCCATCTTCCACGCTGCCCTGCAGCGTGCCGCTGAAATGCTCGGCCCCCGGCAGCAGCTCCCACTGCTTCCAGGCAAGATCGGTCCAGGCGATGTTGAAGCGGGTTTTTTCCGTCGCTTGCAGCGGAATATCCAGCGCCAGGGCGTTGATCGCCCCTACCGGCTGGGTGGCCTGCCAGACGTCGCCCAGCGCCGGGGAGAGCTTCGCCGCGATGGTTCGCAGCCCTTCCAGGCCGGACAATTCCAGATTGCTGGCGCGGATACGCAGCTCGTCGCTGCGTTTACTGTCGACGCCGCCGACGTCCTGCGCCGGGATCCAGGCCAGGGCCAGGGCGCCACGCGGCCACGCCTTGTCGTCCATGGTAATGCGGGTATCCGGGATGGCGAATTGCCAGCCCTCTTTCGCGCGGGTGACGTGCGCGGTGAGATTATCAACCGAAAGCTGATGCTGACGCGCCTTTCCCGGCCAGCTGGCGCCGCCCTGCTTCAGCCAGATATCGCCGCTGGCGAACTCGCCGTTGGTGAGGGTCATCCAGCCTTCAATGCTGAAACGCGCGGTTTCCAGCTGCATGTTCTGCTGCACCCACTCACCCAGCCAGGGTTTGACGTCAACGTCATCGGCCTGCATCCACACCTTGCCGTTATTCAGCAGGCCATTGTCGTCGCGCAGATCCATCCGCACCTGCATCACGCCATGCTGTCCGTTCAGGCTGGAGAGGCTGACCTGACCTTCCGCACGGTGCCGCTCTTTGCCGTTGAGCCAGGTGAGCTGGGGGATCGCCAGTGCGGCGCGCTGCCCGGAGAGGGTAATAAAGCTGATCTCACTGTCGCGCAGATCGAAATGATCGAACTGGCGCAGGAACAGATCGCTGATGCGGTTGGCTTCGAAGCCTTCGCCCTGGTCGTCGCTGCGTAGCGGAGTGTTGGTCAGAAATTGCAGCTGATAAAAGGTAAGATCGCGAAACTGCCAGCGCAGGTGCAGCAGGCTCTGCCACACGTCCAGGGCCAGGGTCACGCGTTTGATGTTAAGGTGGCCGCCGTCTTTCAGCTGCGCGTTGATATCGCGCACTTCCAGGGTCGGGCCGAAGTTCTGCCAGCTCGCGTTGAGCTGGCTGGCCGCGACGGGCATCCCGGTCGCGGATTCGATTTTCGCCAGCAGCTCAGGGCGCCAGCTATCCAGATGCGGCAGTATGAGGCGCAGCCCGCTTACGAGCAGCGCGACAATCACAATCAGCGTTGCCCCTGTAAGCAGTAAAATCCCCGGCAATCGCCTCACGCGTCTCTCCTTGTCAGCCGTTCTTGTCTCGCAGTACCTGCGGATTACATCATCACCACGTCAAACTGCTCCGGGTTATAGAGCGGCTCTATCTGCACTTTTACCTGTTTGCCGACAAAGATTTCCACTTCTGCCAGCGCGTGGGACTCTTCCCCTTTCAGGGCTTCCGCCACCGAAGGAGAAGCATAGACCAGGAAGCGGTCGGAGTCGTAGGCGTGATGCACGCGAACGATCTCACGCATGATCTCGTAGCAGACAGTCTCTACCGATTTCACCGTGCCGCGGCCATGGCAGGTCGGGCACTCGTTGCACAGCACATGCTCAACGCTTTCACGGGTGCGCTTGCGGGTCATCTCAACCAGGCCCAGCTGGGAGAAGCCGTTGATGCTGGTTTTCACGCGATCTTTACTCAGCGCCTGCTCCAGGGAGTGCAGCACGCGGCGGCGGTGGTCTTCATTACTCATATCGATAAAGTCGATGATGATGATGCCACCCAGATTGCGCAGACGAAGCTGACGCGCAATGGCCTGCGTCGCTTCGATGTTGGTGTTGAAAATGGTGTCGTCCAGATTGCGGTGACCGACAAACGCCCCGGTGTTGATATCCACGGTGGTCATCGCTTCGGTCTGGTCGATAATCAGATAGCCGCCGGACTTGAGCTCAACCTTACGCTCCAGCGCGCGCTGGATTTCATTTTCAACATCGAACAGATCAAAGATGGGCTGCTTGCCGGTGTAGTGCTCAAGCAGGCCCGGCATTTCCGGGATGTACTCCGCGGTAAACTCGAGCAGCGCGTCATAGGTCAGACGGGAGTCGACGCGGATGCGGTCCAGCTGGGCATCGGCGAAGTCGCGCAGAACGCGCTGGGCCAGTGCCAGCTCTCCGTACAGCTGATAGCGGGTCTGGTTGCGTTTTTTACGCTCCATCACTTTGGTCCAGACGCGTTTCAGGTAGGCAGCATCCGAAGCCAGATCCTCTTCGCTGATCCCCTCTGCGGCGGTGCGAATAATGAATCCGCCCTGCTCATCGCAGTACGCGCCCACCACCTTTTTCAGGCGCTCGCGCTCGCTTTCGCTCTCGATACGCTGGGAGACGCCAACGTGCGATGCGCCAGGCATAAAGACCAGATAACGGGAAGGTAAGGTGATGTCGGTAGTCAGTCGCGCGCCTTTGGTGCCCAGCGGATCTTTCACCACCTGCACCATCAGATCCTGGCCCTGACGCACCAGCTCGGAGATATCACGAACGGTAAACTGTTTTTGCTCTTCACCCGCCACGCATTCGGTGTGCGGCATGATGTCGGAGGCATGCAGGAATGCCGCTTTATCGAGGCCAATATCTACAAATGCCGCCTGCATACCCGGCAGGACACGACTGACACGACCTTTGTAGATATTGCCTACTATTCCGCGCCGCGCTTCACGCTCGATGTGAATTTCCTGGAGAATTCCGCCATCGATATAGGCCACACGGGTTTCCGAGGGCGTTACGTTTACCAACAATTCAGCCGTCATAATTATCCCTTCCCTCACGCAGTGAGTTAAAATTGCTCAGCAACTCATACGTTTCCACCAGCGGTAAGCCGACTACGGCGTGATAGCTGCCATTGATCTTCCTGACAAAACAGCCACCCAACCCTTGAATACCGTATGCACCTGCTTTATCCATAGGTTCACCGCTGGCGATATAACCGGCGATCTCTTCTTCTGTGAGTACTCTGAACGTGACATCGGTGACCACCAGGCAATCGAGCACGTGTTGGCGGTCTGCCAGCGCAACCGCGGTCATGACCTGATGCGTATGGCCGGACAATTTGCGCAGCATCATAAACGCATGCTCATCGTCGTGCGGTTTCTCGAGGACTTCACCATTGAGGATCACGATAGTATCTGCACCCAGCACCGGTAAATCACGCGGCACCTGCGCCACGCCGGCCTGCGCTTTCTCCCGTGCCAGACGGGAAACATACTGTTGTGCGCTTTCACCCTCGGCACGTTGCTCTTCAATGCCGGTGACGATGCGTTCAAAAGATACCCCTAACTGCGTCAGGAGTTCCTGACGGCGCGGGGAGCCGGAAGCGAGATACAAAGACGTCATAGAAACCTTTTATTGCACGGCAAATTGCTGGCGAACCTTACGCATCAGCAGGAACAACCATGGCCAGAGCACACCGTTAACTACACTACTCCAGAACACTTCCGGACGGAAAGAGACGTTGATCACTAAAAACTCTGCCCAGAAAACAATGATATCCGCGGCCATGGATAACAACATCACCACCAGCGCCTGTTGCCAGAGCGCCAGATTACGAAAGAGCTGGAATTTCAGAGCGACCAGGTATGCGATGATACTCATGGATAGGGCGCGTACGCCAAGCGTTGAGCCACTAATCAGATCCAGTATGGCACCCATCACAAAACCTGTGCCCACATTTACGCGGTGCGGCAGAGCGAGGATCCAGTAGAGCAGAATCAGCAGCACCCAGTTTGGCCGGAAAACGAGAATGTCGTCCGGCCAGGGCATCACTTGCAGTAACAGCGCGATCAAAAACGAGAGCCAGATAACCCAGCGTCCCTGGCTACGGTAGCTTGCCACTATTGCCCTCCCGGGGAGAGTTGCGGTGGCGGTGGCGCATCAGGTAGCGGCTGGGTCAGCCCGGTTGCCGGCGCAGGCACTGGCGCAGGCGGCCCCATTGAGTTTGGCGCAGGCAGAACCTGCGGCATCATCTGCATCAGACGTTCATTCGCCACGCGATGCACATCTTCCGGGGTCATCGGGTTAGTCCCGTTACGGTCGGCGCCCCACAACAGCAACAGATAGCGCAGACGCTGCAGACCCGCCGTTGGACGAGCCTGAATCACGGTGTAGGCGCGCTGAGTGTCCAGCTTCACGGAGGAGACCACTCCAACCGGATACCCTTCCGGGAAACGACCGCCCAGACCTGACGTCACCAGCACATCGCCTACGCGAATATCGGTATTCGCCGGCAGATGTTCCAGCTGCAGATCGTCCGTACAGCCGTTACCGGCCGCAATCACGCGGATATCGTTACGCAGCACCTGGATCGGCAGCGCATGGGTGGCATCGCAAATCAGCAGCACGCGGCTGGTCAGCTTGGCGACCGCGACCACCTGGCCGACAACGCCTTTATCGCTGATCACCGGCTGGCCTTCGTACACGCCATTGACGCTGCCCTTGTCGATCACCACCTGATCGCTGTAGGGATCGTTAACGGTGGAGATAACCTGGGTCACCATCTTCTGCTCATCCTGACGCAGCGGGGAGCCCAGCAGTTCACGCAGACGGGCGTTCTCCTGCTTGTACTGGCCCAGCATCAGTATTTCGCTGTTTTTCAGCAGCAGTTCCTGGCGTAACGCGCGGTTTTCAAGTTCGAGTTGATCGCGTGAGGACAGGGTTTGCGAGACGCTGTCGAGCAGTTCACGGGGACCATTTGATACAAAGTAGAAAGGACTGACGGCGGTATCCATGTACGTTCGGATCTGGCTGAACGTACCGAGGCGGCTATCGGCAATAATGACACCAAGCGCTACCAACACCCCAAGGATCAGGCGAAACTGTAGCGACGGGCCACGGCTAAAAATTGGCTTCATAGGCTATGCGTACTCTCGCGTCAGAGAGAAAGGGTAGCCATCCGCTACCCTTTCACACCTGACTACTCTTCGCTGAACAAGTCGCCGCCGTGCATGTCGATCATTTCCAGCGCCTTGCCGCCGCCACGGGCTACGCAAGTCAGTGGATCTTCAGCAACTACGACAGGAATACCTGTCTCTTCCATCAACAGGCGGTCGAGGTTACGCAGCAGCGCACCACCACCGGTCAGAACCATACCGCGCTCGGAGATATCGGAAGCCAGTTCCGGCGGGCACTGCTCGAGGGCAACCATGACGGCGCTTACAATGCCGGTCAACGGCTCTTGCAGCGCTTCGAGGATTTCGTTGGAGTTCAGGGTAAAGCCACGTGGAACGCCTTCTGCCAGGTTACGGCCGCGCACTTCGATCTCGCGCACTTCGTCACCCGGGTAAGCAGAACCGATTTCGTGCTTAATACGCTCTGCGGTGGCTTCACCGATCAGAGAGCCGTAGTTACGGCGAACATAATTAATGATGGCTTCGTCGAAGCGGTCACCACCAATACGTACGGAAGAGGAGTAAACCACACCATTCAGGGAGATAACGGCCACTTCAGTGGTACCGCCACCGATATCCACCACCATGGAGCCGGTCGCTTCGGAAACCGGCAGGCCGGCACCGATGGCGGCAGCCATTGGCTCTTCAATCAGGAAGACTTCACGCGCACCAGCGCCCTGAGCGGATTCACGAATAGCACGACGTTCAACCTGGGTAGCGCCAACCGGCACACACACCAGAACACGTGGGCTCGGACGCATAAAGCTGTTGCTGTGCACCTGTTTGATAAAGTGCTGAAGCATTTTCTCGGTCACGAAGAAGTCAGCGATAACGCCGTCTTTCATCGGACGAATGGCAGCGATATTACCCGGCGTACGACCAAGCATCTGCTTAGCGTCATGGCCGACGGCCGCTACGCTTTTCGGTGAACCAGCACGATCCTGACGAATGGCCACAACTGAAGGCTCATTCAGTACGATGCCTTGTCCTTTTACATAAATGAGGGTATTCGCGGTACCCAGGTCAATGGACAGGTCATTGGAAAACATGCCACGAAATTTTTTCAACATACTAAGGGATAATCCTGAAAGCTGGGGCGGAAAACAAAATCCGCTTACTTTACCAACCACACGCAGCAGCGACAAGGCGCAAAAATCGCCTGCTACGGTGAAAATTTGTGCAGCACGCTTCCTTTGTTACAAATCGTCGCCTGACTCCCTCAGGGCTGAGAAAAAACAGCGTTCCTCACGTTCATTTGTAACCCGATAAAGGTCGTTTACTGTCGTGTTGTGCGTCATACATCACGCTACAGGCGCGATATTCTACGTGAAAACTTACCAAACGGCAGGTTAAACAGAGTATCTTTGCGAATATTTTTTCACATTGCTGTCAAGGGGCTGAGAGGCCGCAAAAAAATCGCCTTGACCCCCTGTAACTCCGCGCTCTGTCAACGTCTGCCATTCGGTTCGGGACCTCACGCCTGTGGCAAAAACATGGGTTTGCGTTCCCTTGCAGGCTTCAACCAGACTCTGCACCAGCAGCTGGTTTTCCGTACGTTTTTCGATATTCCTTACCAGCCCCGGATGTAGCTTCAACAGCTCTACCTCCAGCGCCTTGATCCAGCTGGTGCTGACCAGCGTCAGACCCGCCTGCGTCACCGCCACACGAGCCCCCAGCGCATTGATCAAACGAACCACCGGCTGTAACCGACTGATGTGTTGACAAACATCCGCCTCTGCAAGTTCAAAAATAATGCGTTTACGCTGCGATTTTTCACATTGCATCAGCACATCGCGTAGCCAGCGCTGGAAACGCGGGCGGATCAGCGACTCCACCGTCACCTGCAGCGCCAGATGCTCTTCAGGCCAGTAGGATAAGAATGGCATCAATCGGGAGATTTGCTGGCGGTCGTACTCTTCCGACAGGCCAAACTGCAGCACCATTGGCAGATACTCCGCCGAGACCACCTCTTCATTGCCGTCAAAGATGCGGCACAGCAGCTCCCGATGGTGAACCTGGCCGTTAACCAGCACCGACGGTTTTTGATAGATCCGCGGCCCGCCGCGGGTGAGCATCTGCTCAATCAGGGTGCGCCAGCGCACGTTGCCGCGCCCTTTCTCTGGCAAGGAGTCATCATAAATCGCCCAGCCATTAGCCCCCTGCAGCACGGCATTGCGGGTAGCGGCTTCGGCGTGCTCCATCACCTGCTCGGTGGTCTGGCCGCCGCGCCAGGCGCAAATGCCAATATGCACCATATCATCACGATCGAGCATTTTGCTGGGGGGTAGCGCATCCACCGACTTTAACAGCAGGCTGGCAATGCTCTCTGACTCTTTCAGGGAGCGATGCGGCAGCAGCACGGCGTAATCACTGCGGTGATAGCGCGCCAGCAGTGCGCCGGGATAGCGCATCATAAAGGTGGAGAGCATGTTGATGAGCATAAACAGATGCTCCTCCGCCACCGCCCGTCCCCAGTTGTCCTTTAGCAGATCGAAGTCCGGCAGACGGACAAGCATCACCACCCCGTGCGATCCCACTTTCTCGGTATCTTCCAGCAGGGTAGCCAGCTGATTATCAAAGAAAAGACGGTTATTGAGGCCGGTTTTGTTGTCCTGGGCGGCATAGGAGCGGATCAGCGTATCTATCCGGCTGCGCTGGTCGCTGGCAAACTGAATTTCGGACAGCAGAACGTCCAGCGCGCTGCTGGTGCGGGACGGCCATTCATAGACGGAGCCGCGCACCTGAGGCCCACGTTCACCGTTGAGGATCCGTACCGAACGCGACTCCAGCAGCTCCTGCCCCGAGAGCTGGCGACGCAGCCAGCGCACCGCCAGAAAGATCAGCACCACCACGAAGATCACCGCCACCGTCAGGGGCGCGGTAGTCATCAGTGAGCGATAATAACTGTCCATGGGATCCAGATAGGCCAGGCTTATGGTCATCCCGGGATTTTTCAGGGAGGAGACGGTCAGTTCGAGATGCTGGGGTGGCGCACCGGCCGGTCGATAACCCTTTTGCCCGCTGTGGCTGAAGAGGGTTTTTCCGCCCTGGGTAATCTCTACACGCGTGATATCAACCGGAGCCATCAGCTCATCCAGTTGCCGAGACAGTTCCGGAAAGGGCGTACTGACAAGGCGGGAATCAATTACCGACGCCACGGAATGGACGCGGTTCACCAGCTTTCCCTGGATCGCATTATAAAAACTGAGCGAGCAGCCAATCAGGGTGACAAAGATCGTCAACCCGGTTAGCAAGGCAATAAAAGCGGAGAACTTCGTCGATAATCGCATCCTTGAGATTACTCCGTGAGTTGATGAGGATAGCAAGTGAGCACTAACTCGCAATACGGCATCGGCATACTACCAAATCCGGTGTATCTGGCAATTTATTGCGTTAAATCGGCATTGCATGTCAATGAGCGAGTATAGTCTTCAAAAATTTTTTTCCAATCATCATGCTGAGTAAGGAATTCGTATGCAGGCTTTGATCTTAGAACAGCAGGAAGGCAAAACTCTTGCATCAGTGCAATCTATCGACGAGAGCCGCCTGCCGGAAGGGGCCGTGACCGTTGATATCGACTGGTCCAGTCTGAATTACAAAGACGCGCTCGCCATTACGGGCACCGGCAAGATCGTGCGTAATTTCCCAATGGTTCCAGGTATCGACTTTGCGGGCCGCGTACACGCCAGCGAAGATCCGCGTTTCCATGTCGGCCAACAGGTGCTATTGACCGGCTGGGGCGTGGGCGAGAATCACTGGGGCGGGCTGGCCGCGCAGGCACGCGTCAATGGCGACTGGCTGGTGCCGATGCCGGACGGGCTCGATGGTCGTAAAGCGATGATCATCGGCACCGCCGGCTTTACCGCCATGCTGTGCGTGATGGCGCTGGAAGAGGCTGGCGTTACGCCGCAGTCCGGTGAGGTAGTGGTGACGGGCGCCAGCGGCGGCGTCGGCAGCACCGCGGTCGCCCTGTTGCATAAGCTGGGCTATCAGGTGGCGGCAGTCTCCGGGCGTGAAAGTACCCATGACTATCTGCGTAGCCTCGGTGCCAGCCGCATATTGGGCCGCGACGAGTTCGCTGAGACCCGTCCGCTGGAGAAACAAATCTGGGCCGGTGCCGTCGATACCGTCGGAGACAAAGTGCTGGCGAAACTGCTGGCGCAGATGAACTACGGCGGCTGCGTGGCGGCCTGCGGCCTGGCGGGCGGTTTTGCCCTGCCAACCACGGTAATGCCGTTTATTCTGCGTAATGTTCGTCTGCAGGGCGTCGATTCCGTGATGACCCCGCCAGAGCGCCGGGCCCAGGCCTGGGAACGACTGGTTCGCGACCTGCCGGCCTCCTTCTATGATCAAAGCGCCACCCAGATTAGCCTTGAGCAGGCCCCGGAGTATGCCGCGAAGATCATCAATAATCAGATCCAGGGCCGTACCCTGGTGAAGCTGGCGTAATCTTCAAATTTTCGTGACATATTCGCTTTAACCCTGCTCCTCCGTCATGCTTAGAAAAACGCATGACGGAGGATGCCATGAAAGTGAAACCCCTGACGGAAGCCGATATCACCGCGGAATCCGTTTTTATGCTGAAGCGCCGCCAGATCCTGAAAATGCTGGGGATCGGTGCCGGTGCGCTGACGCTATCTCCCCTCGCCCAGGCCGATCTGCTGGACTGGTTTAAGGGTAACGATCGTCCTAAAGCGCCCCCCGGGAAGCCGCTTACTTTTACCCAACCCGCCCAGTGGCAGAGCACGCTCGCCAAAACCCCCGAAGAGAAAGTGACAGGCTATAACAACTTCTACGAGTTCGGCCTGGATAAAGCCGATCCGGCAGCCAATGCCGGCAGCCTGAAGACCGATCCCTGGACGCTGACCATCGACGGCGAAGTGGCAAAACCGCTGACCCTCGATTACAACGATTTGACCACCCGCTTCCCGCTGGAAGAGCGAATCTACCGCATGCGTTGCGTCGAGGCCTGGTCGATGGTGGTGCCGTGGATCGGTTTTCCGCTGCATAAGCTGCTGGCGATGGTGGAGCCCACCAGCGACGCGAAGTATGTCTCCTTCCAGACCCTTTACGCACCGGAGATCATGCCCGGCCAGAAAGACCGGTTTATTGGCGGTGGGCTCGACTATCCGTACGTGGAGGGATTGCGCATTGACGAAGCCATGCACCCGCTGACGCTGCTCACCGTTGGCGTGTACGGCAAAGCGCTGCCGCCGCAAAATGGTGCACCCATCCGCCTGACCGTGCCGTGGAAATATGGCTTTAAGGGCATCAAATCGATCGTCAGCATCAAGCTGACCCGTGAACGCCCTCCTACCACCTGGAACCTTGCCGCACCGGATGAGTACGGTTTTTACGCTAACGTAAACCCGCACGTCGATCACCCGCGCTGGTCGCAGGCGACTGAGCGGTTTATTGGCTCAGGTGGGGCGCTGGACGTTAAACGTCAGCCGACGCTGCTGTTCAACGGCTATGCCGACCAGGTCGCATCGCTCTACCGCGGCCTCGACTTACGGGAGTTTTTCTAAGTGCGTCTGACGGCAAAACAGATTACCTGGCTGAAAGTCGCCCTGCATCTTGCAGGGTTGCTTCCTTTTATATGGCTATTCTGGGCCATCAACCACGGCGGCCTGAGTGCCGATCCGGCTAAAGATATTCAGCACTTCACCGGCCGCACCGCGCTGAAGTTTTTACTGGCGACTCTGCTGGTTTCGCCCCTGGCGCGCTACGCAAAACAGCCTTTATTGATCCGTACCCGCCGCCTGCTTGGGCTATGGTGTTTCGCCTGGGCGACGCTGCATCTCACCAGCTATGCGTTTCTGGAGCTGGGCATTAACAATCTGGCCCTGCTGGGAAGCGAACTGGTTACCCGCCCTTACTTAACCTTGGGGATTATCAGCTGGGTGATTTTACTCGCGTTGACCCTCACCTCTACCCAGTCCGCTCAGCGAAAACTGGGAAGGCGCTGGCAACTTCTGCATAATTTTGTCTATCTTGTCGCGATCCTCGCCCCTATCCACTACCTTTGGTCAGTGAAAATTCTCTCACCGCAGCCGATCATCTATGCCGGGCTGGCAATAGTGCTTCTGGCATGGCGATATAAGAAGTTTCGTCAGTGGTGGCGATAATGGGCGAAAGTGTGCAGATCCCCGCAGAACGCTTACCCTTCCCGGGCGTTTATCCGAATGCTGTTGATAATCTTCCCTGATAAGACCAGTATTTAGCTGCCAAATGCTACGAAATCGTTATAATGTGCGACTTTGGTTTCCCCGATGGGTTTTTCATAGCCAGAAAGGGTGACAATCGCGCATCGAAGGTATATTTTGTTTTTTACCGGAGAATCGCAGGAGATAGCGGCACAATGGCTGACAAGTTTCACATCTTAGTTTTGAACGGACCGAACCTGAATATGCTCGGCACCCGTGAACCCGAGAAGTACGGCACGCTGACGTTAACCGAAATTGTTAATCGTTTGGGTAACGAAGCGGCGGCACTCAATGTGGAACTTGACCATTTTCAGTCTAACGCGGAGTACGCACTCATCGACCGCATTCATCAGGCTAAAGACACCACGGACTATATCCTGATTAATCCGGCCGCGTTTACGCACACCAGTGTTGCTATTCGTGACGCGCTGTTGGCAGTGAGCATCCCGTTTATCGAGATCCACCTCAGCAACGTGCATGCGCGGGAGCCGTTCCGCCACCACTCCTACCTGTCAGATATCGCCACTGGCGTCATCTGTGGACTGGGGGCTGACGGTTATTCATTCGCTTTACAGACAGCGGTAAAACGCCTGTCACAATCACACTAAACAAAGAGTACGGAACCCACTCATGGATATTCGTAAGATTAAAAAACTGATCGAGCTGGTTGAAGAATCAGGCATCTCCGAACTGGAAATTTCTGAAGGCGAAGAGTCTGTACGCATCAGCCGTGCCGCGCCAAACGCAGGCTACCCGGTTATGCAACAGGCTTATGCTGCACCAATGATGCAGCAGCCAGCTCTGTCTAACGCTGTCGCGCCGGCGACGACTCCAGCAATGGAAGCGCCAGCAGCAGCGGAAATCAGTGGTCACATCGTACGTTCCCCAATGGTTGGTACTTTCTACCGCACCCCGAGCCCGGACGCTAAAGCGTTCATCGAAGTGGGCCAGAAAGTTAACGCGGGCGATACCCTGTGCATCGTTGAAGCCATGAAAATGATGAACCAGATCGAAGCTGACAAGTCAGGTACTGTGAAAGCGATTCTGGTCGAAAGTGGTCAGCCGGTTGAATTTGACGAGCCGCTGGTCGTCATCGAGTAACGAGGCGAACATGCTGGATAAAATTGTTATCGCCAACCGCGGCGAGATCGCACTGCGTATTCTTCGTGCCTGTAAAGAGCTGGGCATTAAGACTGTCGCTGTGCACTCAAGCGCGGACCGCGATCTGAAACACGTATTACTGGCGGATGAGACGGTCTGTATCGGCCCGGCTCCGTCCGTCAAAAGTTATCTGAACATCCCGGCTATCATCAGCGCCGCTGAAATCACTGGCGCGGTGGCGATTCACCCGGGTTATGGCTTCCTCTCTGAGAACGCCAACTTTGCTGAACAGGTAGAACGCTCTGGCTTTATCTTCATCGGCCCGAAAGCTGACACCATCCGCCTGATGGGCGACAAAGTGTCTGCGATCACCGCGATGAAAAAAGCCGGTGTTCCAACCGTACCGGGCTCCGACGGTCCTCTGACCGACGACATGGATGCTAACCGTGCTCATGCGAAACGCATTGGCTACCCGGTTATCATCAAGGCGTCCGGCGGCGGCGGCGGTCGCGGTATGCGCGTTGTGCGCAGCGATGCTGAACTGGCTCAATCCATCTCCATGACCAAAGCGGAAGCAAAAGCAGCTTTCAGCAATGACATGGTGTACATGGAAAAATACCTGGAAAACCCACGCCACATCGAAATTCAGGTGCTGGCTGACGGTCAGGGTAACGCAATCTATCTGGCAGAACGTGACTGCTCCATGCAGCGTCGTCACCAGAAAGTGGTCGAAGAGGCACCAGCACCGGGTATCACTCCGGAACTGCGTCGCTACATCGGCGAGCGTTGCTCTAAAGCCTGTGTCGATATCGGTTATCGCGGGGCGGGTACGTTTGAGTTCCTGTTCGAAAACGGCGAGTTCTACTTCATCGAGATGAACACCCGTATTCAGGTTGAACACCCGGTTACCGAAATGATCACCGGCGTTGACCTGATCAAAGAGCAGCTGCGTATCGCGGCGGGTCAACCGCTGTCCATCAAGCAGGAAGAAGTGGTGGTTAAAGGCCATGCGGTGGAATGCCGTATCAACGCCGAAGACCCGAACACCTTCCTGCCGAGCCCGGGTAAAATCACGCGTTTCCATGCGCCGGGTGGCTTTGGTGTGCGCTGGGAGTCCCATATTTACGCCGGTTACACCGTACCGCCGTACTATGACTCCATGATCGGCAAGCTGATCTGCTACGGCGAATCCCGCGATGTGGCGATTTCCCGCATGAAGAACGCCCTGCAGGAGCTGATCATCGACGGCATTAAAACCAACGTTGATCTGCAGATGCGTATTATGAGCGACGAGAACTTCCAGCATGGTGGCACCAACATCCACTATCTGGAGAAAAAACTCGGTCTCAATGAAAAATAAGCATTTATAAGCAGCAAAAGGCCGGTTAATCCGGCCTTTTTTATTTCTGGGGATTGCGAAGCCCCATAAGGTACAATCCCCGCTTTCTTTTTCCACAAGGGACAAAAAATGGACAAGCGTTTTGTTCAGGCCCACAAAGAAGCGCGCTGGGCGCTGTGGTTAACCCTTCTCTATCTCGCCGCGTGGTTAGTAACTGCTTACATACCTGATTCTGCCATTGGCATTACCGGTCTGCCGCACTGGTTTGAGATGGCCTGCCTGCTGCTCCCGCTGGTGTTTATTCTGCTCTGCTGGGCGATGGTGAAATTTATCTATCGCGATATTCCGCTGGAGGATGACGATAATGCAGCTTGAAGTGATCCTGCCCCTCGTCGCGTATCTGTTTGTTGTTTTTGGCCTGTCCGTTTACGCCATGCGCAAACGGACAACGGGCACTTTCCTGAACGAGTATTTCCTCGGTAGCCGCTCGATGGGCGGTATTGTGCTGGCGATGACCCTGACCGCCACCTATATCAGCGCCAGCTCCTTTATAGGCGGCCCGGGTGCAGCCTATAAATACGGGCTGGGCTGGGTACTGCTGGCAATGATCCAGCTGCCTGCCATCTGGCTCTCGCTGGGTATTCTCGGGAAAAAATTCGCGATTCTGGCGCGCCGCTACAATGCCGTGACCCTCAACGATATGCTGTTTGCCCGCTATCAGAGCCGCCTGCTGGTCTGGCTGGCCAGCCTGAGCCTGCTGGTGGCCTTTATCGGTGCCATGACCGTGCAGTTTATCGGTGGTGCGCGCTTGCTTGAGACCGCCGCCGGGATCCCTTACGAAACGGGCCTGCTGATTTTTGGTATCAGTATCGCGCTCTACACCGCCTTTGGTGGATTCCGCGCCAGCGTGCTCAACGACACCATGCAGGGCATGGTGATGCTGATTGGTACCATTGTGCTGCTGGTGGGCGTGGTGCATGCGGCGGGTGGTTTAACCCATGCAGTGGAAACCCTGCAGACCATCGATCCGAAGCTGGTATCGCCTCAGGGTGCGGATGACATCCTCTCCCCCACCTTTATGACCTCCTTCTGGGTGCTGGTCTGCTTCGGGGTGATTGGCCTGCCGCATACGGCCGTGCGCTGCATCTCCTATAAAGACAGCAAGGCGGTGCACCGGGGAATTATTATCGGCACCATCGTCGTGGCGATCCTGATGCTCGGCATGCACCTTGCCGGGGCGCTTGGCCGGGCGGTGATCCCGGACTTAACCGTGCCGGACCTGGTGATCCCGACCCTGATGGTAAAAGTTCTGCCGCCGTTTGCGGCCGGGATCTTCCTTGCTGCGCCAATGGCAGCGATCATGTCGACAATTAACGCCCAGCTGCTGCAAAGTTCCGCTACGATCATTAAAGATCTCTACCTGAACATGCATCCGGCGCAGATGAACAATGAGCGACTTCTGAAGCAGATGTCGGCTGTGATCACGCTGGTGCTGGGGGCGTTACTGTTGCTGGCCGCGTGGAAGCCGCCTGAGATGATCATCTGGCTGAACCTGCTGGCGTTTGGTGGCCTGGAAGCGGTATTCCTCTGGCCGCTGGTGCTGGGCCTGTACTGGGAGCGCGCCAACGCGGCGGGCGCCCTGAGCGCAATGATCGTCGGTGGCGTGCTCTATGCCGTGCTCGCCTCCTTTAATATTCAGTACCTGGGCTTCCATCCGATTGTGCCCTCGCTACTGCTAAGTTTGCTGGCGTTTGTGGTGGGGAACCGTTTCGGTCAATCTGCCCCGCAACCTGCCGTCATTTCTACTGATAAATAAAGAGTTTTGCCATGCCGTGGATCCAACTAAAACTGAATACGACCGGCGCGAATGCCGAAGCGCTGAGTGATGCCCTGGTAGAGGCCGGTGCGGTCTCTGTCACCTTCCAGGATACGCATGACACCCCGGTGTTTGAACCGCTGCCGGGTGAAACCCGCCTGTGGGGCGACACCGATGTCATCGGCCTGTTTGATGCCGAAACCGATATGGCCGAGGTGGTCGCAATTCTGGAGAATCATCCGCTGCTGGGCGCCGGTTTTGCGCACAAAATTGAGCAGCTGGAAGACAAGGACTGGGAACGCGAGTGGATGGATAACTTCCACCCCATGCAGTTCGGCAAGCGTCTGTGGATCTGCCCGAGCTGGCGCGACGTGCCGGATGAAAATGCCGTCAACGTGATGCTCGATCCGGGCCTGGCGTTCGGGACCGGCACCCACCCGACCACCTCCCTGTGCCTGCAGTGGCTGGATGGTCTGGATCTGGACGGTAAAACAGTGATCGACTTTGGCTGTGGGTCCGGGATCCTCGCCATCGCTGCTTTGAAGCTCGGTGCGGCAAAAGCGATCGGGATCGACATCGATCCGCAGGCCATCCAGGCCAGCCGCGATAACGCGCAGCGCAACGGCGTCTCCGACCGTCTTGAGCTGTATCTGCCGAATGACCAGCCTGCGGTGATGAAAGCCGATGTGGTGGTCGCCAACATCCTGGCCGGCCCGTTACGCGAGCTGGCACCGTTAATCAGCGTCCTGCCCGTTGAGGGCGGCCTGCTGGGGCTTTCCGGTATCCTTGCCAGCCAGGCAGAAAGCGTCTGCGAAGCTTATACCGACCTCTTTACACTCGACCCGGTGGTCGAAAAAGAAGAGTGGTGCCGCATTACCGGTCGTAAAAAGTAAGGGTTTAATCGAGTGCCTGTTTTTTAAACTGACCTTTTGGTTAAAGAACAGGCGATCCATTGCTAACGATGATGTTCTAAAATGCGACGCAGATCGCAAAGAACCGCGGAAATCTGCTGCTTAAAACAGCAGATTATTCGGCTTAAGGTTTCATTCTTTAAGAAAAAACGAGAAGTTTTGGGAAATTGTAAGCGGCCATAAAATCATCACACCCATTTAAGTGAATGATTTATATCGCATATAATTTTACAGGCTATGCTTTGTGCCTGATTCCATGATCTGCAACAGGTGATTGTTCAAAGTTTGGCCTTTCATCTCGTGCAAAAAATGCGTAAGATACGCCGCCTTGCAGTCACAGTATGGTCATTTCTTAACTCATGCGCATCGGAAACCACCAGCTTAGAAATCGCCTGATCGCAGCACCTATGGCAGGTATTACCGACCGGCCCTTCAGGACGCTGTGCTATGAGATGGGAGCAGGACTCACCGTTTCCGAGATGATGTCGTCTAACCCGCAGGTTTGGGAAAGCGATAAATCCCGTCTTCGGATGGTGCATGTTGACGAACCAGGTATCCGCACCGTGCAAATTGCCGGAAGCGTGCCTGAAGAGATGGCAGACGCCGCGCGTATTAACGTGGAAAGTGGTGCCCAGATTATTGATATCAATATGGGGTGCCCGGCCAAAAAGGTGAATCGCAAGCTTGCAGGTTCAGCCCTTCTGCAATACCCCGACCAGGTGAAGTCAATCCTGACGGCGGTTGTCAGCGCAGTGGACGTTCCTGTTACGTTGAAGATTCGCACGGGTTGGTCGCCGGATCACCGTAACTGTGTAGAGATTGCCCAACTGGCTGAAGACTGTGGCATTCAGGCCCTGACCATACATGGACGCACCCGCGCCTGTTTGTTCAACGGCGAAGCTGAATACGACAGCATTCGGGCAGTTAAGCAGAAAGTTTCCATTCCGATTATCGCGAATGGCGACATTACTGACCCGCTTAAAGCCAGAGCTGTGCTCGACTATACGGGAGCTGATGCTCTGATGATAGGACGTGCGGCTCAGGGAAGACCCTGGATCTTTCGGGAAATCCAGCATTATCTGGACACTGGGGAGCTGCTTGCCCCGCTGCCGCTGGCAGAGGTTAAGCGCTTGCTTTGTTCGCACGTTCGGGAATTGCATGGCTTTTATGGTCAGGCAAAAGGGTACCGAATTGCGCGTAAACACGTATCCTGGTATCTCCAGGAGCACGCTCCAAATGACCAGTTTCGGCGCACATTCAACGCCATAGAGGATGCCAGCGATCAGCTGGAGGCGTTGGAGGCATACTTCGAAAATCTTGCGTAATGAAATAAAGAGCTGACAGAACTATGTTCGAACAACGCGTAAATTCTGACGTACTGACCGTTTCCACCGTTAACTCTCAGGATCAAGTAACTCAAAAGCCCCTGCGTGACTCGGTTAAACAGGCACTGAAGAACTATTTTGCTCAACTGAATGGTCAGGATGTTAATGATCTGTATGAGCTGGTACTGGCTGAAGTTGAACAGCCCCTGTTGGACATGGTGATGCAATACACCCGCGGTAACCAGACCCGTGCTGCCCTGATGATGGGCATCAACCGTGGTACGCTGCGTAAGAAATTGAAAAAGTACGGCATGAACTAATTTCGATTAGCTAAATGCTTGTATAAAAAGGCGCAAACCGGCATGGGGACGCGCCTTTTTTTATGCCCTCTTTTCCCGCCTTTTGCTCCCCGCATCACACCGCTAACAGCCGAAACGTAAACATCCGTCTGCCCACTTCTCAGCCGCTTTTTTTCGTGTATATTTCCTGCACTCTTTTCCTTTGTTCCCGGAACTCCGAATGATCCGTAAGTATGGGTGGTTAGTCGTCTTCGCGATTAGCGTTTTCCTTTTTGATGCACTGTTAATGCAGTGGATCGAGTTGATGTCTACGGAAACGGACAAATGTCGCAACATGAACTCGGTGAATCCACTCAAGCTCATCAACTGCGCAGATCTGGATTAATCCCCTACTTTCCCTCGAAAAATGTACGGGCTTAAAAGCCTTTGAGGCATCCCGGTTGGATGATAATGTCTCCGCCCGTCACATCCGGTATCACGTAATACCCCCTGCGTTTGAGTTGATGAGATCATGCTGGTTAGCCAATACGACCAACTTCTTGTGGTTATCTCTTTTGTTGTCGCCATTCTTGCCTCCTACACCGCCCTGAATATGGCAGGCCGGGTTGTCGGCAGTACGGGCATCGCGGCACGTGTCTGGCTGACGGGCGGCGGTATTGCCATGGGCATCGGCATCTGGGCCATGCACTTTATCGGCATGCTGGCGATGGATGTCTCCATGCGCCTGAACTACGACCTGATGCAAACGGCTCTCTCGATGTTCATTGCCATCGGCGCCTCGCTGTTCGCCCTCTGGCTGGTAAGTCGGGGTCACTTGCGCAGGCGTCGCCTGTTCACCGGTGCCGTGATTCTGGGCAGCGGGATTGTCGCGATGCACTACACCGGGATGGCGGCATTACAGGTCGAGCCCGCTATCATCTGGGATATGCGCTGGGTTGCGCTGTCGGTGGTAATTGCCCTGCTCGCCTCGCTGGCCGCTCTGTGGCTCACGTTTCGTCTGCGTCGCGATGCCGCCCAGGTTACGCTGATGCGCGCGGGCGCCGCCGTGCTGATGGGCATGGCCATTGCCGGCATGCACTATACCGGCATGAAGGCCGCCCAGTTCCCGGTTCAGGCTCATATGCACCATCAGGGGGTGAACGGCAGCTGGCTGGCGGTGCTGGTGAGCGTCGTGGCGCTCTCTATTCTCGGCATTACGCTGCTGGTCTCGATGTTTGACGCCAGACTGCAGGCCCGCACCGCCCTTCTGGCCTCGTCGCTGGCGGAAGCGAACCGTGAGCTGGCGCAACTGGCGCTGCACGACACGCTGACGCGCTTGCCAAACCGCGTGCTGCTGGAGGACCGTCTCGATCAGGCGATCAACAAAGCCGATCGTGAAGGGAAGTTATTCGCGCTGCTGTTTATGGATCTGGACGGCTTCAAAGCCGTCAACGATGCCTACGGGCACGACACCGGCGATAAGCTGCTGATTGCCGTGACGGAACGTCTGGAACAACCGCTGAAAGGTCAGTACACCCTCGCCCGTATTGGCGGCGACGAGTTTGTGCTGCTGGCCGAGATCGATACCCCAAACGATGCCGCTTCACTGGCCAGCGCGCTGGTGCATGTGATCGACCAGCCTTTCAGCCTTGAGCTGTACGATCTGGTGGTGACCCTCAGCGTGGGGATTGCTATCTATCCACACGATGGCAAAAACCAGCGGGAGCTGATGTTTAACGCCGATGCGGCGATGTACCACACCAAGCATATGGGGCGTAACGGCTACCACTTCTTCCAGCCTTCGATGAACACCCTGGCGCAAAAACAGCTGCAGTTGATGAACGATCTGTGGCTGGCGCTGGATCGACAGGAACTGCATCTGGTTTATCAGCCGAAGTTCCAGGCCCCGGTGGGCCCTATCGTCGGCTTTGAGGCCCTGCTGCGCTGGCAGCACCCTTCCCAGGGGCTACTCTGCCCTGACCAGTTCCTGCCGCTGGCGGAAAAAAGCGGGCTGATCATTCCTATCGGCAACTGGGTGATTGATGAGGCCTGCCGCCAGCTCCGCGTCTGGCATCTGGAAGGGCATACCGACTGGTCGATGGCGGTGAATCTCTCCACGCTGCAGTTTGAGCAACCCCTGCTGGTTGAGACGGTGATGAGTAGCCTGGCGCGACATCGCATTCCGCCCCATACCCTGATCCTGGAAGTGACCGAAACGACGGCCATGAATAATCCGGATGAGAGCGTGCGGGTGCTGACCGAACTGACGCAGGCGGGAGTGAAAGCCTCCATCGATGATTTTGGTACGGGCTATTCCAGCCTGCTGTACCTGAAAAAGCTGCCAGCCTGTGAGCTTAAGATCGATCGGGCGTTTGTTAAAGATCTCAAGGGCGAGGGGGACGATGCCACTATTGTTGCCGCCATTGTTGCGCTGGCAAAGACCCTCAACCTGAAGGTGGTTGCCGAAGGGGTGGAAACGCAGGAGCAGCAGGCGTTTTTGACCAGGCTCGGGTGTAACACCTTACAAGGTTATCTGCTGGGTAAACCGGTTTCGGCGCAGACCATCAAGGCCATGAGTCAGGATCCGCAAGCCATGCTGACCGAGCAAATATGACCGGGCCGATGCCGCTATGAGGCGGCGTTGTAAAACCGGTGCGGCGCCGGGGCAGGCGGTAACGTCGAGAGGATGTTATCCACCAGCGCCGGGGCCTGTTGATACAAGTCCAGCCTTTCCGGGCTCATTAACCAGTTTTTAATCAACCCACAAAAAAAGCCATGAAAAACAATTAAGGCCGTGTCGATATTGATCTGTGCGGAAATAGCGCCTGTCGCAATGCATCTCTGCAGGATCTGACGAACGTTTTCATAGTTGAAGCCGATCCTCTCCCGAATTTCATATTCTGAAATCATGCCCGGTTCAAATTCACATTTGTGATAGAGGATCTGCAATAGCGTACGCTGGCGGCAATCCCGGGCAATATATTGCAAAGCGGTAACAAACAGTTCACGTAAAATAAATAACGGCTTGTCCTCTTCTCCCTGCGACAACAGACCGCGAATAATCTCCCGCAGCGGACATTGCTCCTGCCAGATAGCATTAAATATCTCCGCTTTACTGCTGAAATGCCAGTAAACGGCCCCCCGGGTCAGACTGGCGGCATCAGCAATATCGGTCAGCGTGGTGCTTGCCACACCCCGTGCGGCAAACTGCTCTATCGCTGCCTCAATCAACAGCTGGCGTGTCTTCTGCGCCTCGGCCTTCGTTTTACGCGCCATAGGGAGTCACTCTTTTAACGGATTAATTACATTTATCAAACAACGGTGATAATTGTCAGGCCATCAATTATCCATCACTGAAAAAAATAATTTTGAACAAAAAACGTCAACATGCTTAATTTATTAATCTCAATGATATTTAAAGTTCATTTTATTCATTAAACACATATGTGCACCTAAAGCATAATGCCGTGAAATAGATAGTCGGGAATGCTATCCCGTTGTTTAATCACATTCAGCCTCGTTTTTTTTGTCTTCAATTCTTTCTCCGCACTTATAAATCAAAAACCCGCCCGGCCATTCTTTATTATGGCGCCCGCCGTTTTCTGTTTACCTCTCCTTAACGCTTAACCGCTGTCGGTTAATGCGGGTTGATGATTTTGAAGGAATAGCCATGACGCCTCATTTCAGGTTTTTACCCTTATCCGGTTTTATCATCGGTGCCGCATTACTCGTGGGTTGTGATGATCACAGTGAGCAAGCCCAGCAGCCGCCAGCACCACAGGTTGTGGTTCATGTGGTGAAAAGCGCGCCGCTGGTCGTCACCACCGAACTGCCGGGCCGCACCGATGCGTATCGCGTTGCAGAGGTTCGCCCGCAGGTGAGCGGCATTATTCTGAAGCGTAACTTTACCGAGGGCAGCGATGTAAAAGCGGGGGAATCGCTGTATCAGATCGATCCGGCCACCTGGCAGGCGGCCTTTGACAGCGCGTCAGGGGAGCTGGCCAAGGCCCAGGCGGCAGCCAACATTGCCCACCTGACCGTAAAACGCTATTTACCGCTGATGGGCACCCAGTACGTCAGCAAGCAGGAGTACGATCAGTCCGTCGCCACCGCCCGTCAGGCCGATGCGTCGGTGATTGCGGCCCAGGCAAATGTCGAGACCGCGCGGATTAATCTGGCGTATACCAAAGTGACGTCCCCTATCAGTGGGCGCATCGGCAAATCCAGCGTCACCGAGGGGGCGCTGGTCGCCAACGGCCAGGCGTCAGCGCTGGCTACGGTACAGCAGCTGGATCCGATCTATGTCGATGTAACGCAATCCAGCAACGATTTTATGCGCCTGAAGCAATCCAGCCTGCAGACGGGCGAAAGCACCAGCAGCGTGCAGCTGCTGATGGAGAACGGTCAGCCGTACCCGCTGAAAGGCTCGCTGCAATTTTCCGATGTCACCGTGGATGAGAGCACTGGCTCCATTACCCTGCGGGCGATCTTCCCTAACCCGCAACATGTCCTGCTGCCGGGTATGTTTGTCCGGGCGCGCATTGATGAAGGCACCCAACCCCACGCCATCCTGGTGCCGCAGCAGGGGGTCACGCGCACTCCACGCGGTGAGGCCAGCGTAATGGTGGTAAACGCGAAGGATCAGGCCGAAGCGCGGAACGTCGTCGCGCCGCAGGCGATTGGCGATCAATGGCTGATCACCGACGGACTGCAGGAAGGCGATCGGGTGATCGTCAGCGGGCTGCAAAAAGTACGCCCTGGCGTCGCGGTTGTCGCCACGCCAGACACCGCCGCGCAGAAAGCGGGATAAGGAACAGAGCATGGCTAACTTCTTTATTCAACGCCCGGTTTTTGCGTGGGTACTTGCCATTATCCTGATGATTGCGGGCGGGCTGGCGATCCTGAAGCTGCCGATCGCCCAGTATCCCACCATTGCCCCGCCTGCCGTGGCGATCTCGGCGACCTACCCTGGTGCCGATGCGCAGACGGTGCAGGATACGGTGACCCAGGTTATCGAGCAGAACATGAACGGCATCGATAACCTGATGTATATGTCCTCCACCAGCGATTCGGCGGGCAGCGTCACCATCACCCTGACCTTCCAGTCGGGCACCGACCCGGATATTGCCCAGGTACAGGTGCAGAACAAACTCCAGCTGGCGATGCCGCTGCTGCCGCAGGAAGTGCAGCAGCAGGGGATCGGCGTGGAGAAGTCGAGCAGCAGCTTCCTGCTGGTGGCGGGCTTTGTCTCGGACAATAAAGACCTGAGCCAGGACGATATCTCTGACTACGTCGCCTCTAACGTGAAGGATGCCATCAGCCGTACCTCCGGGGTAGGCGATGTGCAGCTGTTCGGTGCCCAGTATGCGATGCGTATCTGGCTGGATGCGAATAAGCTGAACGCCTATCAGCTGACGCCGCTGGATGTGATCAATCAGCTCAAAACGCAGAATAACCAGATTGCCGCCGGCCAGCTGGGCGGTACGCCGTCGGTGCCGGGCCAGCAGCTCAATGCCTCGATCATCGCCCAGACGCGCCTGAAAACCGCCGAAGAGTTTGGCAACATCACCCTGAAGGTCAATCAGGACGGGTCGATGGTACATCTGAAAGATGTGGCCCGGATTGCGCCCGGCGGTGAAAACTACAACATGGTGACCAAAATCAACGGCCAGGCGGCGACCGGGCTGGGGATTAAACTCGCTACCGGCGCCAACGCGCTGGATACCGCCGCGGCGATCAAGAGCAAACTGGCGCAGCTGCAAGCCTTCTTCCCGCAGGGGCTGAAGGTGGTCTATCCCTACGACACGACGCCGTTTGTGAAGATCTCCATCCATGAAGTGGTGAAGACGCTGTTTGAAGCCATCATCCTCGTCTTCCTGGTGATGTACCTGTTCCTGCAAAACCTGCGGGCCACGCTGATCCCGACCATCGCCGTGCCGGTGGTACTGCTGGGCACCTTCGCGGTACTGGCGGCGTTTGGCTTCTCCATCAATACCCTGACCATGTTTGGCATGGTGCTGGCGATAGGCTTGCTGGTGGATGACGCCATCGTGGTGGTAGAGAACGTCGAGCGCGTGATGGTGGAGGAGAAGCTACCGCCAAAAGAGGCGACGCAAAAATCAATGTCGCAGATCCAGGGGGCGCTGGTCGGCATCGCCATGGTGCTTTCGGCGGTATTTATCCCGATGGCCTTCTTCGGCGGATCCACCGGGGCGATTTATCGTCAATTCTCCCTGACGATTGTCTCCGCCATGGCGCTGTCCGTGCTGGTAGCGCTGATCCTGACCCCGGCGCTGTGCGCCACCCTGCTCAAAGCGCCGGACGAGCATCATGAGCACAAAGGTGGGTTCTTCGGCTGGTTCAATGCCCTGTTCGACAGGAGCGTGGCGCACTACAGCAATAGCGTCAGCCATATTCTGCGTAAGACCGGCCGCTACCTGGTGGTTTATGTCCTGATTGTCGGCGGCATGGCGGTGCTGTTCCTGCGTCTGCCAACCTCGTTCCTCCCGGAAGAGGACCAGGGCGTCTTTATGACCATGGTGCAGCTCCCGGCGGGGGCTACGCAAACCCGTACCCAGCAGGTGCTGGATCAGGTTGAGCACTATTATCTCACCACGGAAAAAGCCAACGTGGCATCGGTCTTTACCGTTAACGGCTTCAGCTTCAGCGGCCAGGGGCAAAATGCCGGGGTAGCGTTTATCAGCCTTAAGCCCTGGGAGGAGCGCACCGGTGCCGCCAACAGCGTCGGGGCCATCGTCAGCCGGGCAACCCGCGCCTTCAGCCAGATTAAAGATGGGCTGGTGTTCCCGTTTAACCTGCCTGCCATTATCGAACTGGGCACCGCAACAGGTTTCGATTTTGAGCTGATCGACCAGGCCAACCTGGGTCACAACCAGCTGACGCAGGCCCGAAACCAGCTGTTGGGGATGATCAAAGCTCATCCGGATCTGCTGGTTCGCGTGCGGCCTAATGGTCTGGAGGATACCCCGCAGTTCAAGCTGGATATCGATCAGGAAAAAGCCCAGGCGCTGGGCGTCAGCGTCTCGGATATCAACCAGACGATCTCCACTGCGCTGGGTGGTACCTACGTCAACGACTACATCGATCGTGGCCGGGTGAAGAAAGTCTATGTCCAGGCAGATGCCCCCTTCCGCATGTTACCGGAAGATATCAATCGTCTGTATGTGCGCAGCGCTAATGGTGAGATGGTGCCGCTTTCGGCGTTCAGCCAGTCGCACTGGATCTACGGTTCACCGCGCCTCGAACGCTATAACGGCACGCCTTCCATGGAGATCCTCGGCGAGGCCGCGCCAGGGAAAAGTACCGGTGAAGCGATGGTGTTAATGGAGCAACTGGCGGCGAAACTCCCTAACAGCATCGGTTTCGACTGGACGGGCATGTCATACCAGGAGCGGCTGTCAGGCAACCAGGCCCCTGCCCTGTACGCCATCTCACTGGTGGTAGTGTTCCTCTGCCTGGCCGCACTCTATGAAAGCTGGTCGATTCCGTTCTCGGTGATGCTGGTGGTGCCGTTAGGGGTGGTTGGTGCCCTGCTGGCCGCCTCCCTGCGCGGGCTGAACAACGATGTCTATTTCCAGGTGGGGCTGCTCACCACCATCGGCCTGTCGGCAAAGAACGCCATTCTGATTGTCGAATTTGCCAAGGACCTGATGGAGAAAGAGGGGAAAGGGATTGTTGAAGCCACCCTCGAGGCAGCACGCATGCGCCTGCGTCCGATTCTGATGACCTCGCTGGCGTTTATTCTTGGCGTGATGCCGCTGGTCATCAGTCACGGCGCAGGCAGTGGTGCACAAAATGCTGTAGGCACCGGGGTGATGGGCGGCATGCTGTCGGCCACCCTGCTGGCCATCTTCTTCGTGCCGGTCTTCTTTGTGGTGGTGCGCAGACGCTTTACACGTCATCACGAAGAGTAATAGATAAAGGCGCTTCGGCGCCTTTATTGATGATAATAAACGGAAAGTTATTCTTATCCATTTATTTAACTTATTAATTAGCGCGCCAATGAATTGTTTGCTTGCGATTTTTAGCTTGCGCACATAATCAATGCGCCTCCCTAATCTCTCCATTATTGGCGCGCAGGAAGACGGATTTCTCCATCTTTTTTACAATCCAAATAATTTGAGATTATTCACTCTTCATGGCGCTTTTTAAGCGGTGGTAATATAAGCATCAGCTTTGCGGAAGACACTTCTGACTATATCGCAAAGTTAGATTTCATTTTGAGGTAACACCATGAAAAGACTCATTTCGGTTGCACTCCTTACCGCGCTACTTGCGGGTTGCGCGCATGACTCTCCGTGCGTACCGACATACGACGATCAGGGCCGACTGGTTCATACCAATACCTGTATGAAAGGGACCACGCAGGATAACTGGGAAACCGCAGGGGCGATCGCCGGTGGCGCAGCAGCCGTTGCAGGTCTGACGCTGGGCATCATTGCCGTGTCCAAGTAATCCATAAAGCGCGAATTCGTTCGCGCTTTTGCTTTCCCGATTTAGGTTAATTAATAAACCTGAATCTGCTCACATCTTTTTGCTGTTTTATTTTCCTTTCACTCTGGCGACGTGATGTTATTCACACCTTGCTGGCTTACGATATTTACGCCATAAACCCTCCCTCTATTCATTCATCTCTTAATCAGACTTTTGCTCTAATTTGTGGCGCAGGTTGTAATTTCGCACCATTTCAGGGCGCTCGATTTAATTATCACTGTCTACACTCTGCTTTACGCGTTGCGTAATCGTTTATTACGTTGAATGCAAAAACTGGCATCACGTTTGCTTTATTAACGTCGGCCACAGCCACAGACAGGTTAAAGCGTTTATAAGCGCTTCACTATAACGATAATTTTCGCCACACAGGATGCATTATGAAAAAGATGATGATGGCCAGCCTCGCCGCTGCAGGTGTGCTTCTTGCGATCGCCGGCCAGGCTCAGGCGGGTGCCACGCTGGATGCCGTTAAGCAGAAAGGTTTTGTGCAATGTGGGATCAGCGACGGCCTGCCAGGTTTCTCCTACACAGATGCCAACGGTAAATTCTCCGGTATTGATGTAGACGTGTGCCGGGGCGTTGCTGCCGCGGTATTAGGTGACGATACCAAGGTGAAATACACCCCACTGACGGCGAAAGAGCGTTTTACCGCCCTGCAGTCTGGCGAAGTGGATTTGCTTTCACGTAACACCACCTGGACCTCGTCACGTGATGCCGGCATGGGCATGTCCTTCACCGGTGTGACCTATTACGACGGCATTGGTTTCCTGACCCACAATAAAGCGGGCCTGAAGAGTGCAAAAGAGCTGGATGGCGCGACGGTCTGTATTCAGGCGGGTACCGACACCGAACTGAACGTCGCCGATTATTTCAAAGCCAATAACATGAAATATACCCCGGTGACCTTCGACCGCTCTGACGAATCGGCTAAAGCGCTGGAATCGGGCCGCTGTGACACCCTGGCATCGGATCAGTCCCAGCTGTACGCGCTGCGGATCAAGCTGAGTAATCCGGCTGAATTTATCGTTCTGCCAGAGGTGATCTCTAAAGAGCCGCTGGGCCCGGTAGTGCGCCGTGGGGATGATGAATGGAACGCCGTGGTGCGCTGGACGCTGTTCGCCATGCTCAACGCCGAAGAGATGGGTATCAACTCGAAGAACGTCGATGAGAAAGCCGCCAATCCATCCACACCGGATATGGCCCACCTGCTGGGTAAAGAGGGTGATTACGGCAAGGATCTGAAGCTGGATAACAAATGGGCGTACAACATCATTAAAAAGGTGGGTAACTACGCTGAAATCTTCGAGCGTAACGTTGGCTCTGAGAGCGCGTTGAAGATCAGCCGTGGTCAGAACAACCTCTGGAACAATGGCGGCATTCAGTACGCTCCGCCAGTACGCTAAGCAGCTTGCTGTAACGGGCACTGCCGGTGCGGTGCCCAGTCCAGAGTCATGGTTACCCGAGGTTTTATATGTCCCATCGCCGCTTAGCCCTGAAAGGAGCCCTCTCCTTTTCTAATCCTGCGGTTCGCGCCTGGCTGTTTCAGATCCTCGCTGTTCTCGCTGTCCTGGCCGTCGCGATCTACTTGTTCCATAACACCGTTACCAACCTCAGCACACGCGGCATTACTTCGGGCTTTGCCTTCCTTGACCGCAGTGCGGGATTTGGCATTGTTCAGCACTTAATTGATTACGATGAAGGAGATACCTACGGCCGCGTCTTCCTGGTCGGCCTGATGAATACGCTGCTGGTCTCCGGATTATGCATTGTCTTTGCTTCTCTGCTGGGCTTTTTCCTCGGTCTCGCACGCCTGTCTGATAACTGGCTGCTGCGTAAGCTCTCCACGTTGTATATCGAGACCTTCCGTAATATTCCGCCGCTGCTGCAGATCTTCTTCTGGTATTTCGCCGTCCTGCGCAACCTGCCCGGGCCACGTCAGGCGGTGGATGCGTTCGATCTGGCCTTTTTAAGCAATCGCGGTTTGTATATCCCGGCGCCGCAGATTGCCGAGGGGATGCTGGCGCTGCTGGCGGCTCTGGCGTGTGTGGCTGTGGTCTCGGTCGGGCTGTTCCGCTACAACCGCATGCATCAGATGAAAACCGGACAGCTGCGTCGCACCTGGCCCGTCACGCTGGCCTTGCTGGTGATCCTGTCGGGGCTGGCACATATCATTGCGGGCCCGGCGATGCACTGGGATATTCCGACGTTGCAGGGGTTTAACTTCCGCGGCGGTATGGTATTGATCCCGGAGCTGGCCGCCCTGACGCTGGCACTGTCGATCTATACCTCGGCCTTTATCGCAGAGATTATTCGCGCCGGGATCCAGGCCGTTCCTCATGGTCAGCATGAAGCCGCCCGCTCGCTCGGCCTGCCGAACCCGGTCACGCTGCGTCAGGTCATTATCCCCCAGGCCATGCGGGTCATCATTCCCCCGCTGACCAGCCAGTATCTCAATATTGTGAAAAACTCGTCCCTTGCGGCTGCGATTGGCTATCCCGATATGGTTTCCCTGTTTGCCGGCACCGTCCTCAATCAGACGGGTCAGGCCATCGAAACTATCGCCATCACCATGTCGGTCTACCTGATTATCAGCCTGACCATTTCCCTGTTGATGAATATCTATAACCGTCGCATCGCGCTGGTTGAACGCTAAGGAACCATGATGACAAAAGCCGTCTTGTCTCACCCTGTGCGTCCGGCCACTACCGGCAACGGACGCATGATTATCTGGGCACGTAAAAATCTGTTCTCCAGCTGGAGTAATAGCTTACTCACGCTGTTCTGCTTCTGGCTGATGTGGGAGCTGATCCCGCCGCTGCTCAATTGGGCGTTTTTGCAGGCTAACTGGATTGGCACTACGCGCGCCGACTGTACGAAAGAGGGAGCCTGCTGGGTCTTTATTCATCAGCGTTTTGGCCAGTTTATGTATGGACTCTACCCGCACGACCAGCGCTGGCGCATCAATCTTGCGCTGCTCGTCGGGCTGCTCTCGATCATCCCGATGTTCTGGAAAGGACTGCCGCAGCGAGGACGGTACATCGCCGTCTGGGCGGTAGTCTATCCGCTTATCGTCTGGTTCCTGCTGTATGGCGGGATGCTGGGGCTGGAGCGCGTCGAAACCCGCCAGTGGGGTGGTCTGACCCTGACGCTGATCATCGCCTCCGTGGGGATTGCCGGTGCATTGCCATTAGGCATTTTGCTGGCCCTGGGCCGCCGCTCAACCATGCCGGTCGTGCGCGTCCTGTCGGTGATCTTTATTGAGTTCTGGCGCGGCGTTCCGCTGATCACCGTGCTGTTTATGTCGTCGGTAATGCTGCCGCTGTTTATGGCGGAGGGCACCACCATCGACAAACTGATCCGCGCCCTGGTTGGCGTGATTCTGTTTCAATCTGCCTATGTGGCTGAGGTCGTACGCGGCGGGCTGCAGGCGCTGCCCAAAGGCCAGTACGAAGCCGCCGAATCGCTGGCGCTGGGGTACTGGAAAACGCAGGGATTAGTGATCCTGCCGCAGGCGCTGAAGCTGGTGATCCCCGGACTGGTGAACACTATTATCGCGCTGTTCAAAGATACCAGTCTGGTGATCATCATTGGATTATTCGATCTTTTCAGTAGCGTGCAGCAGGCTACCGTCGACCCGGCGTGGCTGGGTATGTCGACAGAAGGCTATGTTTTTGCTGCGCTTATCTACTGGATTTTCTGTTTTAGTATGTCGCGCTACAGCCAGCATCTGGAGAAGCGCTTTAACACCGGGCGTACACCGCACTGAGGAACCTATGAGCCAGATAACTATGACCCCCGCTGACGCGATGATTACGCTGGATAATGTGAATAAGTGGTACGGACAATTTCACGTTCTGAAAGACATTAACCTGAAGGTGAAACAAGGCGAGCGTATTGTTCTTTGTGGGCCTTCAGGCTCGGGTAAATCCACGACCATCCGCTGTATTAACCATCTGGAAGAGCATCAGCAGGGACGGATTGTTGTTGATGGTATCGAGCTAAACGATGACATCCGTAACGTGGAGCGTGTCCGCCAGGAAGTCGGCATGGTCTTCCAGCATTTCAATCTGTTTCCCCATCTGACCGTTCTGCAAAACTGCACCCTGGCACCGATCTGGGTGCGCAAAATGCCGAAAAAGGAAGCCGAGGCGCTGGCCATGCACTATCTGGAACGCGTGCGCATTGCGGAACATGCGCATAAGTTTCCGGGGCAGATCTCGGGTGGACAGCAGCAGCGTGTGGCAATCGCCCGCTCTTTATGCATGAAACCTAAAATCATGCTGTTCGATGAACCGACCTCAGCGCTGGATCCGGAGATGGTAAAAGAGGTTCTGGATACCATGATAGGGCTGGCTGAATCGGGCATGACGATGCTGTGTGTGACGCATGAGATGGGTTTCGCCAGAACTGTTGCGGATCGGGTGATCTTTATGGATCGCGGGGAAATCGTCGAGCAAGCAGCGCCGGAAGAGTTCTTCTCCCACCCAAAATCAGAACGTACGCGCGCGTTTTTATCCCAGGTTATTCACTAATAATGACCCTGCCCGGTGGCGTTTACGGCCCGGGCAAGGGGTTTTTATGCCGCTCAAACGCAAAAAGGCCATCCTTGCGGATGGCCTTTTTACTTGTTTGATGTCTGGCAGTTCCCTACTCTCGCATGGGGAGACCCCACACTACCATCGGCGCTACGGCGTTTCACTTCTGAGTTCGGCATGGGGTCAGGTGGGACCACCGCGCTACAGCCGCCAGACAAATTCTTTTCTACGTGCCGAACTTTAACCTAAAAACTGGTGCTGATACCCAGAGTCGAACTGGGGACCTCACCCTTACCAAGGGTGCGCTCTACCAACTGAGCCATATCAGCACACTTAATTTGATGCCTGGCAGTTCCCTACTCTCGCATGGGGAGACCCCACACTACCATCGGCGCTACGGCGTTTCACTTCTGAGTTCGGCATGGGGTCAGGTGGGACCACCGCGCTACAGCCGCCAGGCA
>NZ_JAMHKS010000058.1:0-73788 GCF_025566055.1 Leclercia tamurae | reverse complement strand
TAAGGTACTGGAACCACAAGCGTATCAAACTGAGTCTGGGAGGACTCAGCCCGGTGGCGTTCCGGGCTGAGTATCTGAAGACCGGTTAATACAAGCCGTCCAGGTTTTGGGGCGCAGTTCACTACGCCTTACCCGGCCTACAGTTCTAAAAACGGCAACTTTCGTTGCCGTTTTGCTTTTACTTCTCGTCAGGCAATGCGTAGGCAACAATATAGTCACCCATCTTCGTGCCAAACGAACCGTGACCGCCCGCGGAGATCACCACAAACTGCTTACCATTGGCCTCATAGGTCATTGGCGTGGCTTGCCCACCGGCTGGCAGACGACCCTGCCACAGTTTCTCACCATTGCTCATGTTATATGCGCGCAGGTAGTTATCGGCAGTCGCGCCAATGAACAGCACATTACCGGCGGTGGAGATAGGGCCACCCAGCATCGGCATACCCATATTGAACGGCACCGGGATCGGCATCGGGAACGGCATGCTGTCCTGTGGCGTACCAATACGTTTTTTCCATACCACCTGATTGGTTTTCAGATCCGTTGCTGCGATGTAACCCCAGGCAGGCTGTTTACACGGCAGACCAAACGGAGAGAGGAACGGATTCAGGGTCACGCCATACGGCACGCCGTACTGCGGCTGAATACCGGATTCGGTACCGGTACCCTGGGCGTCTTTCGGCTGCTCCATTGGGTTACCCGGACCGCGTGGGATCAGCTTAGAAACGAACGGCAGCGCCATCGGGTTAGCAATCGCCACCTGACGGTTCGGATCCACGGAGATACCGCCCCATTCGAACATCCCCAGGTTACCCGGGAACACCAGCGTGCCCTGCTCGGACGGCGGGGTGAAGATGCCTTCATAGCGCAGCTGATGGAACATCACGCGGCACACCAGCTGGTCAAACATCGTGGCGCCCCACATGTCTGCCCCACTGAGGTCTTTCTTCGGACGGAAGCTCAGATCGGAGAACGGCTGGGTTTTGGTAACGTAGTCACCTTTTGCTGCGCCCTGCGGAACCGGTTTTTCCGGTGCCGGCACGACCAGCTGACCGTTACGACGGTCCAGCACAAAGATATTACCGGTTTTCGCCGGGGCGTAGATCACCGGTACGGTCTGGCCGTTAACGGTGATGTCAGCCAGCGTCGGCTGGGACGGCAGATCCATATCCCACAGATCGTGGTGAACGGTCTGGTAGCTCCACGCCAGTTTCCCGGTGGTCGCATTCAGTGCCACTACGGAGCTGGCATAACGCTCTTGTTCCGGCGTGCGGTTGCCACCCCAGATGTCCGGCGTGGTCACGCCCATCGGCAGGTAGACCAGGTCCAGCTTCGCGTCATAGGCGGCTGGCGCCCAGGAGTTCGGGGAGTTGAAGGTAAAGGTGTGCTCATCCGACGGGATAGCGTTTGGATCTTTCGCACCCGGGTCAAAGGCCCACAGCAGCTTACCGGTGTTAACGTCAAAACCACGGATCACACCGGAGGTTTCGCGGGTGGAGAAGTTATCCGTTACTGAACCGGCAATCACGATGGTTTTATCGGTGATGATCGGCGGTGAAGTCGGCTCATACAGACCCGGAGTTTGATCCGGCATGTTGGTCTGCAGATTCAGCACGCCTTTGTTGGCAAAGGTTTCGCACAGCTTGCCGGTTTCCGCGTTGAGAGCAATCAGACGACCGTCGTTCACCGGCAGCATGATGCGGCGCGGACAGTCGGCAATCACTTCCGGGCTGGCATTATCGGCACGCGCTTCGTGGTAAGAGACACCACGGCAGGTTACGTGCTGGAACTGGTTATTGGTTTTCAGCTGCGGATCGAAGTGCCATTTCTCTTTACCGGTGGCTGCATCCAGCGCGAACAGACGCTGGTGCGCCGTACACAGGTAGAGCATATTGCCCACTTTAATCGGCGTCACTTCGTTGGTCAGCTCGCCTGGATCGTTCGGCATTTTCAGATCGCCGGTACGGAATACCCAGGCTTCTTGCAGGTTTTTCACGTTGTCCGCGTTGATCTGCTTCAGCGGGGAGTAACGTTGACCTTCCTGGTTACGACCGTAGGCAGGCCAGTCGCCATCTGCCACGTCGGAGATCGCCGCCGCCGGGGTGGAATCGGCATTCAGCGTGCCTTTGATTTCCTGCGGATCGTTAAAACCAGCCCAGGTCAGGATCCCGCCGCTGATCAGCAGCGCCACGACCAGCGCGGTAACTGCCCCGCCGGAGCGCACGATCAGGCGACGCCAGACGAAAGGCAGGATCAGCCAGATACCGAAGAAGACCAGAATATCGCTGCGTGGGGTCAGCGCCCAGAAGTCGAAACCGACCTCCCAGACACCCCAGATCATTGTAGCGAGCAGCAGGGCGGCATAAAGCCACAGTGCCGATTGTTTACTGCGCCATAACAACAGGGTGACGCCTAACATCACTACGCCAGCAATCGGGTAGTACCAGGAGCCGCCAATCGCCACCAGCCAGACTCCCCCTATTAACAGGTAGAGCCCGCACAGGGCTGCGAACAGCGCTGTAAGCCTCACGAGTAACCGTGAGTGTTGAACCTTTGTTTCCGCCATAAAAAGTACTCTTTAAGTTTGTTAATTTTTTGATAGCAATTAATTATAGAACTTAACAAGTGTGATCGGAATCACAAATCTGGCTTTTATGAACGGATGCGCCAGGAGGATCCATTTGCTGGTATACTTCAGGGCTTATGTAGCGATGCCGGACGCGAATCCATCGGCATTGAGAAATTCGTTCTAAAAACATACGGTTAGTAAAATGAAACATACTGTTGAAGTGATGATCCCGGAAGCGGAGATCAAAGCGCGTATCGCCGAACTCGGTCGTCAGATCACCGAAGCCTATAAAGACAGCGGCAGCGAGATGGTGCTGGTGGGTCTGTTACGCGGTTCCTTCATGTTTATGGCCGATCTCTGCCGCGAAGTGCAGGTCTCCCATGAAGTCGATTTTATGACCGCCTCCAGCTATGGCAGCGGTATGTCGACCACTCGTGATGTGAAAATCCTTAAAGACCTGGATGAAGACATTCGCGGCAAAGATGTTCTGATTGTTGAAGACATCATCGACTCCGGCAACACCCTGTCGAAGGTGCGCGAAATTCTCAGCCTGCGTGGACCAAAATCGCTGGCGATTTGTACCCTGCTGGACAAACCGACCCGCCGTGAAGTTCAGGTTCCCGTGGAGTATGTTGGCTTCTCGATTCCGGACGAATTCGTGGTGGGCTACGGCATTGACTACGCTCAGCGTTATCGCCATCTGCCGTATGTCGGCAAAGTGGTGCTGCTGGACGAGTAAGGTGGGTATTGCCCGGTGGCGCTACGCTTACCGGGCCTACGGACCGCGCTTTTGTAGGCCGGGTAAGGCGACGCCGCCACCCGGCTTTTTTGCGGGCTTACTTATGATTATCGTGCTTCTGGGTCAGGTTTGAGACGCCCCGGCGGTAGCGCTGCTCCAGGGTTTCCCGGTTGGTGGCGGTCACTTCCAGATCGCGCAGCAGGCCATCGTGGATGCCGTACGCCCAGCCGTGGATCGTCACTTTCTGCCCGCGCTTCCAGGCAGACCGCATAATGGTGGAGTGGCCGAGGTTATAGACCTGCTCCATCACGTTCAGTTCACACAGGGTATCCAGACGACGCTCCTGCGGCATTTGCCCCAGCAGTGAGCTATGTTTGAACCAGATATCACGAATGTGCAGCAGCCAGTTGTCGATCAGACCCAGTTCGGTGTTCTCGACCGCCGCCTGTACACCGCCGCAGCCGTAGTGACCGCAAATGATGATGTGTTCGACTTCCAGCACGTCAATGGCGTATTGCACCACGGACAGGCAGTTCAGGTCGGTGTGGATCACCAGGTTTGCGACGTTACGGTGAACAAAGAGTTCGCCCGGTTCGAGGCCAGTCAGACGTTCAGCGGGAACGCGGCTGTCGGAGCATCCAATCCAGAGAAAGCGTGGTTTCTGCGCCTGAGACAGTTTCTCAAAAAATCCGGAATCTTCTTCCAGCAGCATCTTTGACCATAGTGCGTTATTGCTGATGAGTGTATCTATGTCATTCATGGAGATAAACGGCCTGTAACCGGGTTAATGCGTTGCGCTAATATAGGGCAACTCCATTTTTTTTAAAACAACACTTCGCGTGTCAGCACTATAGGTAACTCTATTTCATGACCATTGCACTGGAGCTCGAGCAGCTTAAAAAAACCTATCCGGGTGGTGTCCAGGCACTGCGCGGCATAGATCTTAAAGTCGAAGCCGGTGATTTTTATGCGCTTCTGGGGCCCAACGGGGCAGGTAAATCCACCACCATCGGCATTATCAGCTCGCTGGTGAATAAGTCCTCCGGCCATGTAAAGGTCTTCGGCTACGACCTGGAAAAGGACGTGGTGAACGCCAAGCGCCAGCTGGGGCTGGTGCCGCAGGAGTTCAACTTCAATCCGTTTGAGACCGTTCAGCAGATTGTGGTTAACCAGGCAGGCTATTACGGCGTGGAGCGCAAAGAAGCGGTTGAGCGCAGCGAAAAGTACCTCAAACAGCTCGATTTGTGGGAAAAACGCAACGAACGTGCGCGGATGTTGTCCGGCGGCATGAAGCGTCGTCTGATGATTGCCCGGGCGTTAATGCATGAGCCAAAACTGCTGATTCTGGATGAACCGACCGCCGGGGTGGATATCGAACTTCGCCGCTCGATGTGGGGCTTTTTAAAGGATTTAAACGACAAAGGCACCACGATCATTCTCACTACCCACTACCTGGAAGAGGCGGAGATGCTGTGCCGTAACATCGGCATCATTCAGCATGGTGAGCTGGTGGAAAACACCTCGATGAAGAGCCTGCTCTCCAAGCTGAAATCAGAAACCTTCATTCTCGATCTGGCGGCGAAAAGCGCCCTGCCGAAGCTGGAAGGCTATCAGTACCGTCTGGTGGATACCTCCACCCTGGAAGTGGAAGTCCTGCGCGAGCAGGGGATCAACAGCGTCTTCAGCCAGCTGAGCCAGCAGGGGATTCAGGTATTAAGTATGCGTAACAAAGCAAACCGACTGGAAGAGCTGTTCGTCTCGCTGGTCCATGAGAAACAAGGAGATCGCGCATGATGCAGCTTTACTGGGTGGCGCTGAAAAGTATCTGGGCCAAAGAGATCAACCGCTTTATGCGCATCTGGATCCAGACCCTGGTGCCGCCGGTGATCACTATGACCCTCTACTTTATTATCTTCGGCAACCTGATTGGCTCGCGGATCGGTGAGATGCATGGCTTCACCTATATGCAGTTTATCGTGCCCGGCCTGATCATGATGGCGGTGATCACCAACGCCTACGCCAACGTGGCATCGTCGTTTTTCAGCGCCAAGTTCCAGCGCAATATCGAAGAGCTGCTGGTGGCGCCGGTGCCTACCCACGTGATCATCGCCGGCTACGTCGGCGGCGGTGTAGCGCGCGGCCTGTGCGTCGGGGTGCTGGTGACGGCGATTTCCCTGTTCTTTGTGCCGTTCCAGGTGCACTCCTGGCTGTTTGTCGGCCTGACGCTGCTGCTGACGGCGGTACTGTTCTCGCTGGCCGGCCTGCTGAATGCGGTATTCGCCAAAACCTTTGACGATATCAGCCTGATCCCGACCTTCGTCCTGACGCCGCTGACCTACCTCGGCGGGGTGTTCTACTCCCTGACGCTGCTGCCGCCGTTCTGGCAGGGGCTGTCACACCTGAACCCGATCGTCTATATGATCAGCGGTTTCCGCTTTGGCTTCCTCGGTATTTCCGATGTGCCGCTGGTGACCACCGTCGGCGTGCTGGTGATCTTTATCGTCGCCTTCTATCTGCTGTGCTGGAACCTGATCCAGCGCGGACGCGGCCTGCGCAGCTGATCCTCAGGCCCGGCAGCGTTCTGTTGCCGGGCCGGTTTATTGACCATCATCACCCCCATCTTCTCCCGACCCCGCTAGACTACCCCTTTCTGATGAGAGGTGACGATGCTGGGTTGGGTAATCACGTGCCATGACGAACATGCGCAGGAGATGGCGGATAAGCTCGCCGTCCGGTTTGGGCCGCTGGTGCAGTGCCAGGTGGTCAATTTCTGGCGCGGATTAAGTGTTAATATGCTCAGCCGGATGCTGTGCGATGCCCAGCATCAGGTAGACAGCGGTGACGGGGTGATTTTCCTGACCGATATCTCTGGCGCTGCCCCCTATCGCGCGGCGGCGCTCCTCAGCCACAAGCACGACAATTGCGAAGTGATCTCCGGGATCGGTTATCCCTTGCTGGAGATGATGTACCCCCTGCGGGAGATGACCGACAGCATCGGCTTTCGCGACACCATCGTGGCCCGCGGCGCACCGGAGGTCAGCAGCCTGTGGCATCAGCAGCAGAAAAACCCGCCTTTTGTTCTGCTCCATAGCGTGGAGAAATATTAGGCATTGGTATTACTGGCGCTTTTGTTACAATGCCGTCAGTTTTTCGTACTGAATAAATCCCTATGTTCTCGCGTATCTTTTTCCTGCTTCTGCTGCTGGTCTCCGGCGGCGTCTCTGCCAGTCTGCTCAGCCAGCAAGGGCTTCCACCCCGCTATATGCAAACCACCGAAGATGCCGCTATCTGGGCCCAGGTGGGCAATAAGGTCGTCACCGTCGGCAATTTGCGTGCCGGGCAGATCGTTGCGGTGGTGCCCACCGCGGCGGATTACTATGAGTTCCGCTTTGGCTTTGGCACCGGCTTTATCGACAAAGGCCATCTCGGCAAGGTGCAGGGCAAACAGCGGGTGGAGGACAGCCTTGGGGATCTGAACAAACCGCTCAGCAACCAAAACCTGATCACCTGGAAAGATACGCCGGTCTACAACGCGCCCAATGCCGGCAGCGCGCCGTTTGGCACTCTGGCGAACAATCTGCGTTATCCGATCCTCAGCAAGCTGAAGGATCGGCTTAATCAGACCTGGTATCAGATCCGCATCGCCAACCGCCTCGCCTGGGTCAGCAGCCTGGATGCGCAGGAGGATAACGGCCTGCCGGTGCTGACGTATCACCATATCCTGCGCGATGAAGAGAACACCCGTTTTCGCCATACCTCAACCACCACCAGCGTGCGCGCCTTCAATAACCAGATGGCCTGGTTGCGCGACCAGGGTTACACCACCCTGACGATGTACCAGCTGGAAGGCTACGTGCGTAACAAAATGAACCTGCCGTCCCGCGCGGTGGTGATCACCTTTGACGATGGCCTGAAGTCAGTCAGCCGCTATGCCTGGCCGATCCTGAAGCAGTACGGCTTTCACGCCACGGCGTTTATTATCTCGTCGCGGATCAAAGCCCATCCGCTGAAATGGGACCCGAAATCGCTGCAGTTTATGAGCATTTCCGAGCTGCGTGAGATCCAGGACGTATTTGACGTGCAGTCACACACCCATTTCCTGCACCGGGTGGATAACAACCGTCATCCGATCCTGCTGAGCCGTAGTTACCAGAACATCGTGATGGACTTTAAACACTCTCGTCGCGCGCTGGCGCAGTTTAACCCGCACGTGCTCTACCTTTCGTACCCGTTCGGTGGCTATAACGATAACGCGGTAAAAGCGGCTAACGACGCTGGTTTTCATCTGGCGGTGACGACGGTGAAAGGGAAGGTAAAACCGGGGGATAATCCATTCCTGCTGAAGCGCTTATATGTGCTCAGAACGGACTCGTTAGAGACGATGTCGCGGCTGATCAGTAATCAGCCGCAAGGATAAAAATCAGGCGACCTGAACCGGAATCGCTTTCGCGGTACGTTTCATGTCGTTATCCCCTTCAAAGTAGGCCACTTTTGGCTGCCAGCGGCGTGCTTCTTCATCGGACATCATGACAAAGCTGGCGATGATGACGATATCATCCACGTTGGCGCAGTGCGCTGCCGCACCGTTGACGGAGATAATTTTAGAGCCCCGTTCAGCCGCGATAGCGTAGGTTGAGAAACGGTTGCCGTTACTCACGTTCCAGATATCAATGGCTTCGTTTTCAAGAATACCCGCTGCGTCGAGAAAATCCTGGTCGATCGCGCAGGAGCCTTCATAATGCAGATCGGCCTGCGTGACCTTCACACGGTGAAGCTTACCTTGCAGCATTTTGCGAATCATGACGTTACCTTAACTCTTTGTCGTATCCCCCTCCGAAGAAGGGGCTGAGGAAACTAATCCGTTAGCATGGATATGCTCAGTACTTACTGAGCCAGTTCAACTACTGTGTTATCAATCAGACGCGCCTGGCCAAGCCATGCTGCCACCAGGATCACCGCCCGCTTGCTGTCAGACGAGAGCGCCAGCAGGGTGTCGGCATCGCGGATCTGCACATCGTCAGCGCGTAAGCCGCCGTCGTTCAGCGCCTGTTCTGCCAGGGCCACAATCTCTTCGCTGCTCAGCTCTTTATTTTTCAGCTGGGCGGCCATGTTGCTCATCACCTTGTACAGCGTCGGGGCGATTTTACGTTGGTCAGCGGTGAGATAGCCGTTGCGCGAACTCAGCGCCAGACCATCTTTGGCGCGCACGATCGGCACGCCAACGATTTCGATGTCGTAGCCCATGTCGGCGACCATCTTGCGGATCAGCGCCAGCTGCTGGAAATCTTTTTCGCCGAAGCAGGCGATATCCGGCTGCACCAGGTTAAACAGCTTGCTGACGATGGTGGAGACGCCGCGGAAGTGACCCGGACGGCTGGCCCCTTCCAGCATGGTGGAGATGCCAGGCACGTCAACAAAGGTGGTCTCTTCCGTGCCTTTCGGATAGACATCATTCGGGGCCGGGGAGAAGACGAAATCCACCTTATGCTTTTTCAGCTTCTCGCAATCTTCCTGCAGCGTGCGCGGGTAGCGCGCCAGGTCGTCGGCACGATCAAACTGCATCGGGTTAACGAAGATACTCACCACCACCACATCGGCGCGGGCTTTGGCTTCGTCCACCAGCTTCATGTGACCGTCATGCAGGTTGCCCATGGTGGGCACCAGGGCGATACGTTTGCCTTCCTGGCGCAAACGACGAATGTGCTGGCGCAGCAGCGGCAGGGTTTCAATGATTAGCACAACGAGACTCCTTACTGGAAACTGTGTTCTTCACCCGGGTAAACACCCGATTCAACGTCGGCAATATACTGCCTGACCGCGCCGCGCATGTCGCCTGCGTCGCTAAGGAAATTCTTCGCAAATTTCGGGATATGCCCGCCGGTGATGCCAAAGGCATCGTGCATGACCAGGATCTGGCCGTCGGTGACGTTACCGGCACCAATGCCGATCACCGGAATAGTGAGCGCGTCGGTGATGCGTTTTGCCAGCGCGACCGGCACGCACTCCAGCACCAGCAACTGGGCGCCCGCTGCTTCGATGGCCAGGGCATCATCAAACAGCGTCTGGGCTGCGTCACCGCGGCCCTGCACCTTGTAGCCGCCAAAGATATTGACCGACTGCGGGGTTAACCCCAGATGGCCGCAGACCGGCACTGCGCGCTCGGTGAGCATGCGCACGGTCTCAACCAGCCAGGCGCCGCCTTCCACTTTGACCATATTGGCCCCGGCGCGCATCACCGTGGCGGCATTCTCAAACGCCTGCTCCGGGGTGGCATACGCCATAAACGGCAGATCGGCGAGCAGCAGGCAGGCGGGGGCCCCGCGACGCACCGCCCGGGTGTGGTAAGCAATATCCTCTACCGTCACCGGCAGCGTGGAGTCATGTCCCTGGACCGTCATCCCTAACGAGTCGCCAACCAGCATGACGTTAATGCCCTCTTCGGCAAAGAGTTTGGCGAAGCTGTAGTCATAGGCCGTAATGGTGGCGAAGCGCTGCTTGTCCTGTTTGCATTTCTGCAAGGTAGCGATGGTGGTTGGTTTCATACTGTTTCCTGATAGCCCAAAGCGAATCTTTGCGCATTCTAACAGTAACATTCGAGGGAACAATGATTTTAGGTGTTCGATAAACCATAAAAGATTTAGGGTTTATTAACAGAAAAGTGGCGTTACCAGCGGGCGGGTTTTTCGGCGTTCAGATGGGCAAGAAGATCGCTCAACGTTTCGCCATCGGGGAAGATGAGGTCAGGGGCAATTTCAAACAGCGGCCAGAGCATAAAACCGCGGCGCTTCATGTCGTAATGCGGCACCGTCAGGCGAACGGTGTTAATCACCGCATCCCCAAACAGCATGATGTCCAGGTCGAGGGTGCGCGGTCCCCAGCGTTCTTCTTTACGCACGCGACCCTGCTGCAGCTCGATGCGCTGGGTGTTATCCAGCAGCGATTCGGCGCTGAGCGCGGTCTTCAATGCAATGGCGGCGTTCAGGTAGTCGGGCTGATCCTGCGGGCCGAGCGGGGGGGTGCGGTAAAACGAGGAGAGGGCGACAACGCGGGATTGCGGGATGTCGCCCAACGCCTGAACGGCAGCATTGACCTGCTCCAGGGGAGAGGCCAGATTGCTGCCGATGGCGATATACGCCAGCGTCATGCCGCGCCTTCGCGACGCGGCGCGCGCTTGCGTGGACGGCGGTGACGACGACGCGGAGCCGGATCTTCATCCAGATCGCCCAGCATGTCTTTCTGCGCCGGTGGTGCAGACACCTGGAACTCACCCCACCACTGCACCAGAAGCTGCAGCTCGCGGTTGTTTTCCGCTTCGGCACGCAGGGCCATCAGATCGTAAGCCGCACGGAATTTTGGATGCTCCATTAACTTCCACGCGCGTTTACCCTGACGACGGGACATCCGCAGCTGAAGCTGCCAGATATCACGCACCAGCGTGGTAATGCGTTTCGGGATCGCCAGCGAGCGGCAGGCTTCATCCAGCACGTCGTTGGTGGCCAGCGCAAAGGCATCGTAATAGGCCAGACCGCTTTCCTGGGCAATCTTCTGCGCCGTTTCCAGCAGCGGATACCAGAACATCGCCGCAAACAGGAACGCCGGGTTAACGCGCATATCGTTCTGAATGCGGTTATCGGTATTCTTCAGCACCTGGTCGATGATGCGTTCCATCGCGCTGTCACCTTTTTCGGTGAAATTACGCGTGATGGTCGGGAACAGGGGCTGGAACAGGCTGTATTCGCGCAGCAGCTGATAGGTAGCAAAACCGTGACCCGCCTGCAGCAGCTTCAGCGCCTCTTCAAACAGACGCGCCGGCGGCACATCGTTGATGAGGGTCGCCAGGCGCGGGATCGGCTCGGCGGTCTCAGGGCTGATCCGCATATCCAGCTTGGCGGCAAAACGCACGGCGCGCAGCATACGCACCGGATCTTCACGGTAGCGCGTTTCCGGGTTGCCGATCAGGCGGATCAAACCCGCTTTCAGATCCGGCACGCCACCGACGAAATCGCGGACGGTAAAGTCAGCCACGCTGTAATAGAGGCTGTTGATAGTGAAATCGCGACGCTGAGCATCTTCTTCGATTGAACCAAAGATGTTGTCACGCAGCAGCATACCGTTCTGACCCTGCTGAGAGGTCGTCCGGTCTGATGGGGTGCCTTCGTGGTGACCCCGGAAGGTAGCCACTTCGATGATTTCTGGGCCAAACATGACGTGAGCAAGGCGGAAGCGACGACCGACCAGGCGGCAGTTGCGGAATAATTTACGCACCTGCTCAGGCGTGGCGCTGGTGGTCACGTCAAAATCTTTTGGCTTTTTGCCCAGCAGTAAGTCACGCACCCCGCCACCAACCAGATAGGCCTCATAGCCAGCTTTATTCAGGCGATAAAGGACCTTCAGGGCGTTTTCACTGATATCTTTGCGGGAAATAGCATGCTGCTCGCGCGGAATAACCGACATCGTATTTTGAACAATGACGTCATCCGCCATGCTCTCATCGCGGCTCAGCACCTTACGGCAAAAATTAGCGACTCGGGTAAAAATAGTACACCTCGGTAGTGTGTGTTTCAGAATTCACGACAAAAAATAGCGGCTAATCATAGCTCAGCGAGACGCGTTTGAGAATGCTGGATTTTCGGCACGCGGTTTAGCGACCACTGGGCCACCGCTTTTTCCAGTAATTCTTCGGTTCGCAGATCCTGCCACTCATGTGTTACATCCTGGTTGAGAAATTGTAAAGCATTGATAAGAACTGGGCGAGGATCGCCTGTCGGTAATGCCGGGGCATGATTCTGTTTCGAGAGTTTCATCCCTTTTTCATTCACCACCAGCGGCAAATGGATATAGTCCGGCACCGGCCAGCCAAACAGCTGGTAGAGTGAAATCTGCCGCACGGTGGGTTCGATCAGATCGGCCCCGCGGACAATCTCGTTTACGCCCTGGAAATGGTCATCCACCACCACCGCCAGGTTATAAGCAAACAGCCCGTCCCGGCGATGGATAATAAAATCCTCATCCGCCAGCCGTGGATCGGCGTGGAGTTCGCCCTGGAGCTGGTCGGTAAATCGGGTGACCGGATGCTGTTGCACCACGCGCACCGCCGCGTTTTCCGGGCCGTGATGCAGGGTGCGGCAATGGCCGTCATAGACGCCACCGACGCTCTGAATGCGCGCGCGGGTGCAGGTGCAGTAGTAGGAGAGTCCCTGGGCGTGCAGCCAGGCCAGGCGTTCGCGATAGGCGTCGTGCCGCTGAGATTGCCACAGCACCTCGCCATCCCAGTGCAGGCCGTAATGTTCCAGCTGACGCAGAATGGTCTCTGCTGCACCGGGAACTTCACGCGGGGGGTCAATATCTTCGATACGTACACGCCAGATACCCTGGCGGGCACGGGCTTGCAGATAGCTCCCAAGCGCGGCAATGAGCGAGCCGAAATGCAGTTCGCCAGAGGGGGATGGCGCGAAGCGCCCAATATAGTCAGAAGGCATAATTACACAGCGCAGAAAGTAATCAGGCGGGAGAAGACTCCCGCCTGTGATAGCGTTATGACAGGGTCGGCATTAACCGGCCATCTGTTTTTCGCGGATTTCTGCCAGCGTTTTGCAGTCGATGCACAGATCGGCTGTTGGACGGGCTTCCAGACGACGAATGCCGATTTCGACACCGCAGGACTCGCAAAAGCCGAAATCTTCGTCTTCGACTTTTTTCAGCGTTTTCTCGATCTTCTTAATCAGTTTGCGTTCGCGGTCACGGTTACGCAGTTCAAGGCTGAACTCTTCTTCCTGGGCGGCACGGTCTACCGGGTCCGGGAAGTTAGCGGCTTCGTCCTGCATATGTGTAACGGTGCGATCGACTTCATCCCTGAGCTGATTACGCCACGCTTCAAGAATTCGCTTAAAGTGCGTCAGCTGGGCTTCGTTCATATACTCTTCGCCCGGCTTCTCTTGATACGGCTCCACCCCAGCGATGGCGAGAATACTCAGGGACGATGTTTTACGGTTTTGCCCTTCTTGCATGTTGCTTCTCCTTAACACGCACTATCGATCCCCGTGTTGGGGGAAAAATCAGGCCGCTATAAATAACAGATGCTTTTCCGTAAGGCAATTATCTAAACGTAACACTTGACAAGCCTGTGAAGAAAAGCGTATTTGCGCACACGACCAGAACACTTAATAAACAACACTCAACCCCTTTTATAACGTGACGGGAAGAGCGGATCTCAGAGTCATATTATCGGCAGAAAGTTCCGCTTTATAAGCCAAAACCTCCACCCCCTGCTTTTGTGCCTCATTCAACAGTTGCGCGTACTTAAGGTCAATATGGCGGGCGGGTGAAAATCGTCCAATTGCGCTGTGTAACACCGCAAATAACAGCACGGCGCGCTTGCCTGCCGCCGCCACACTTATCAACTCCCGGAGATGCTTCTGCCCTCGCAGCGTGACCGCATCCGGAAAGTAGCCATTATCCCTTTCAGCTAACGTGACTGATTTCACTTCAATATAGCACTCAGGGCGATCCTCTGCCTGCAACATAAAGTCGATTCTGCTGTTTTCAGCACCATATTTCACTTCACTTTTTAAGCTGTTGTAACCGCACAGTTCAGGAATTAAATCCAGAGTAATCGCCTCTTTGACCAGCTGGTTCGCCCGCAGCGTATTGACGCAAATATAGTCTCCGGCGGCGGTCTGGGTTATTTCCCAGGTGTGGGGGTATTTGCGTTTGATATTGGAAGAGGTGGAGTACCAGACGGTATCGCCGGGCGTGGCGCAGCCGGTCATCGCCCCGGTGTTCGGGCAGTGCAGGGTCAGCGTTTCGCCTTCCGGCGTCACCACGTCGGCGAGAAAACGCTTGTAGCGCTGCACCAGCGTGGCGGGTTTCAGGGCAGGGGTAAACAGCATGCAGATTCCTTGTTATTCGGTAAGCGTCCAGCGCTGGAGCGGCGTATAGCGGGTGCGCCCTCCGGCAAAAAGGCTCTCATAGAGGACAAATTCGGTCACCGGAAACGTCCACCGAAAACCCGGCGGCGGAATGGCCACCGCGTGGCTGGCGTCGCGCAGCAGGGTGATATGCGGGTGAAACGGCTGCGGGCTCTGGTAACAGCCGCTGCGCGCCGCCTGGGCCCGCAGCATATTGGCTAACTGTAATAACCCCCGGGGCGGCTGGCGGGTACCCAGCCAGACGACGCGGGAGCGCAGCCACTGTCCGGCATCGTCCAGGGTCAGGGTAAACCCCGGCTGGCGAATGCGTCCGGCCATCGCCGCCAGCACCTGACGTTTCTCGTCGCTGACATCCCCTAAAAACGCCAGCGTCAGGTGCAGGTTGGCCCCGGCCACCGGGCGGCCCGCTTCCGGGGCAAAGCAATCGGCGCGCCAGCGCACGATCTGCCGCTGGATCGGGGCAGGCATTTCAATGGCAAAAAACAGCCTTTTCGACTCAGACATACGGGGCACTCGGTAATGAATTGTGGCGATGCTACAATGTACGCCGTCTAAAGTTAACCCTCTGGAGCCATTCGTGTCCCTGTTGCCGGTCGCCGCTGTCCTTCCTGAACTTCTCCTCGCGTTACACCACGCCCCCCAGGTTCTGCTTACTGCGCCCACTGGTGCGGGGAAATCGACGTGGCTGCCGCTGCAGATCCTGGCCGAAGGGAAAATTAACGGCAAAATTATTCTGCTCGAACCGCGGCGGATCGCCGCCCGCAACGTGGCGCAGCGGCTGGCGGATCTGCTGGGGGAAAAACCGGGCGAGACGGTGGGCTACCGGATGCGGGCTGAAACCTGTGTCGGGGCCAATACCCGGCTTGAGGTAGTCACCGAGGGGATCCTCACCCGGATGCTGCAGCAGGATCCCGAGCTGACTGGCGTAGGGCTGGTGATCCTCGATGAGTTCCACGAGCGCAGCCTGCAGGCGGATCTGGCTCTGGCGCTACTGCTGGATGTCCAGCAGGGGCTACGGGACGATCTCAGGCTGCTGATCATGTCTGCGACCCTGGACAACGACCGGCTTCAGCGTCTGCTCCCTGAGGCACCGACGATCGTTTCTGAGGGCCGTACCTTTCCGGTTGAGCGGCGCTATCAGTCGCTCTCCACCCAGCTGCGTTTCGACGAAGCGGTGGCGGTGGCGACTGCCGAGCTGCTGCGCCAGGAGCCCGGCTCGCTACTGCTGTTTTTGCCGGGGGTGATCGAGATCCAGCGCGTGCAGGAGCAGCTCGCTCGCCGCGTGGCTGACGACGTAGTGCTCTGTCCGCTGTATGGCGCGCTGTCCCTGACCGAGCAGCGTAAGGCGATCCTGCCTGCGCCGGTCGGACAGCGCAAAGTGGTGCTGGCGACCAACATTGCCGAAACCAGTCTGACCATCGAAGGCATCCGGCTGGTGGTGGATTCAGCCCAGGAGCGGGTGGCGAATTTCGATCCGCGCACCGGCCTGACCCGCCTGCTGACCCAGCGCGTCAGCCAGGCCTCGATGACCCAACGCGCCGGGCGTGCCGGGCGACTGGAGCCGGGCATCTGCCTGCACCTGACGCCGTTTGAACAGGCCGAGCGTGCCGCCGCCCAGGGCACGCCGGAAATTTTGCACAGCGATCTCAGTGGTCTGCTGATGGAGCTCCTGCAGTGGGGCTGCCGGGATCCTTCCCAACTGAACTGGCTGGATCTGCCGCCAGCGACTAACCTTGCTGCGGCCCGCCGCCTGTTAACCCAGCTTGGGGCGCTGGCGGGGGAGCAGCTCAGCACGTTTGGCCAGAAGATGGCGAGGCTCGGCAACGACCCGCGGCTGGCGGCGATGCTGGCCAGCGCCAGAGGTGAAGACGAAATTGCGACGGCGGCAAAACTGGCGGCTATCCTTGAACAGCCGCCGCGAGGCAGCAGCAGCGATCTGGCCCAGGCCTTCTCCCGCAATCAGCCGGAGTGGCAGCAGCGCGCCCGGCAGTTAAGTTCGCGTCTCAACAGCCGCGGCGGAGCGCCGGACAGCGATTGTGTTCCTGCGCTGCTGGCAAAGGCGTTTCCCGACCGGATCGCCCGCCGCCGCGGGCTTGACGGCCGCTATCAGCTGGCGAACGGCATGGGGGCGATGCTGCAGAGCGACGACGCCATGACCCGTCACGAGTGGTTGATTGCCCCGTCGTTATTGCAGGGCAGCCAGTCGCCGGATGCCCGTATTTTGTTGGGCCTGGCCGTGGATATCGATGCCCTGATCGCCGCCTCGCCGGGGCTGGTGGAACAGTCTGACACCGTCGAGTGGGATGATGCCCAGGGCACGCTGAAGGCTTTTCGCCGGGCACAGATTGGCCGCCTGACGGTCAACGTCAAACCGCTGGCGAAGCCGTCGGAAGAGGAGCTTCATCAGGCGATGCTTAACGGCATCCGCGATAAAGGGCTCAGCGTCCTGAACTGGACCCCGGAGGCGGAGCAGTACCGGATCCGCCTGCACTGCGCGGCGCAGTGGCTGCCGGAGTTTGCCTGGCCGGCGGTGGATGACGCCTCGCTGCTGGCGTCCCTTGAGACGTGGCTGCTGCCGCAAATGCAGGGCGTACATTCGCTTCGCGCCCTGAAATCACTGGATGTTAAGGCGGCGTTACAGAACTTAACCGACTGGTCGTTACGTCAACGTCTGGATACTGAGCTTCCGGGGCATTACACTGTGCCGACCGGCAGCCGGATAGCCATTCGTTATCATGAAGATAATCCTCCGGCGCTGGCGGTACGGATGCAGGAGATGTTTGGCGAGGCGAACACGCCAGCCATTGCGCAGGGGCGTGTGCCGCTGGTGCTGGAGCTGTTATCACCAGCTCAGCGCCCGCTGCAGATCACCCGCGATCTGGGTGCTTTCTGGGCCGGAAGCTACCGCGAGGTGCAAAAAGAGATGAAAGGACGCTACCCCAAGCACGTCTGGCCGGACGATCCGGCAAATACGGCGCCAACCCGACGCACCAAAAAGTATTCGTAGACCGGATAACGGGTCAATTTGAGAGATTTCTTCTTCCTCCATCAGGGGGAAGAACTGAGAATCGGGCCCTTGCGCCTGATAGTTGCGGAGAGAGAGCATGGCGGGGAATGACCGCGAGCCAATAGGACGTAAAGGAAAGCCTTCACGTCCGGCGAAAGAAAAGGCAGGCCGTCGTCGCCTCAGTGATGAGGAGTATGACGACGTTGATAATGAGTATGAGGATGAAGCGCCCGTGCCACGTAAAGGAAAAGGCAAAAAAGGTAAACCTCGCGGCAAGCGCGGCTGGTTCTGGCTGCTGCTGAAGCTGTTAATTGTTTTCATGGTCCTGCTGGCGATCTACGGCGTCTATCTGGATCAGAAGATCCGCAGCCGTATCGACGGTAAAGTCTGGCAATTGCCAGCGGCGGTGTATGGCCGGATGGTCAACCTCGAGCCGGAGATGACCATCAGCAAGAACGAGATGGTCAAGCTGCTGGAGGCCACCCAGTACCGCCAGGTGACGAAGATGACCCGTCCTGGCGAGTTTACGGTGCAGGCGAAAAGCATCGAGATGATCCGCCGTCCGTTTGACTTCCCGGACAGCAAAGAGGGGCAGGTGCGTGCACGTCTGACCTTCGACGGCGATCATATCGACACCATCGAGAACATGGAGAACAACCGTCAGTTCGGTTTCTTCCGTCTCGATCCGCGGCTGATCACCATGCTCTCCTCGCCAAACGGCGAGCAGCGTCTGTTTGTCGCGCGTAACGGCTTCCCGGATCTGCTGGTGGATACCCTGCTGGCAACCGAAGACCGTCACTTCTATGAGCACGATGGCGTCAGCCTGTACTCCATTGGCCGTGCGGTGCTGGCCAACCTGACCGCCGGACGGACGGTGCAGGGGGCAAGTACCCTGACCCAGCAGCTGGTGAAGAACCTGTTCCTCTCCAGCGAACGCTCCTACTGGCGTAAGGCTAACGAAGCGTACATGGCGGTGCTGATGGATGCCCGCTACAGCAAAGATCGCATCCTTGAGCTGTACATGAACGAGGTCTACCTCGGTCAGAGCGGCGACAATGAAATCCGCGGCTTCCCGCTGGCGAGCCTCTACTACTTTGGCCGTCCGGTAGAAGAGCTGAGTCTTGACCAGCAGGCGCTGCTGGTAGGCATGGTGAAAGGGGCGTCAATCTACAACCCGTGGCGTAACCCGAAACTGGCGCTGGAGCGACGTAATCTGGTGCTGCGTCTGCTGCAACAGCAGCAGGTGATCGACCAGGAGCTGTACGACATGCTTAGCGCGCGTCCGTTAGGCGTCCAGCCGCGCGGCGGCGTGATCTCCCCGCAGCCTGCGTTTATGCAGATGGTGCGTCAGGAGTTGCAGACTAAGCTGGGCGATAAAGTTAAAGATCTCTCCGGCGTGAAGATCTTCACCACCTTTGACTCCGTGGCGCAGGATGCCGCAGAGAAAGCGGCGGTGGAAGGTATTCCGGCGCTGAAAAAGCAGCGCAAGCTGAGCGATCTGGAGACCGCGATGGTGGTGGTCGATCGGACCACCGGTGAAGTGCGGGCGATGGTCGGCGGGGCAGAGCCGCAGTTTGCGGGCTACAACCGCGCCATGCAGGCACGCCGTTCGATCGGCTCGCTGGCAAAACCGGCGACCTATCTCACCGCCCTGAGCCAGCCGAACCAGTATCGTCTGAATACCTGGATTGCCGATGCCCCGATTGCCCTGCGCCAGCCAAACGGCCAGGTGTGGTCGCCGCAGAACGACGACAAACAGTACAGCGGTCAGGTAATGCTGGTGGACGCCCTGACGCGGTCCATGAACGTGCCGACGGTTAACCTCGGGATGGCGCTGGGTCTGCCAGCGGTAACCGATACCTGGCTGAAGCTGGGCGTGCCGAAAGATCAGCTGCATCCGGTTCCGGCCATGCTGTTAGGTGCCCTGAACCTGACGCCAATTGAAGTGGCGCAGGCGTTCCAGACCATCGCCAGCGGCGGTAACCGTGCTCCGCTCTCGGCGCTGCGTTCGGTGATTGCCGAAGATGGCACTCCGCTGTACCAGAGCTTCCCGCAGGCGGAGCGTGCCGTACCGGCGCAGGCCGCCTACATGACTCTGTGGACCATGCAGCAGGTGGTACAACGCGGGACCGGTCGCCAGCTTGGCGCGAAGTATCCGGGTCTGCATCTGGCGGGTAAAACCGGGACCACCAACAACAATGTCGATACCTGGTTTGCCGGCATCGACGGGCGTGAAGTGGTGATCACCTGGGTCGGACGCGACAACAACCAGCCGACGAAACTGTACGGTGCCAGCGGGGCGATGTCCATTTACCAGCGCTATCTGGCTAACCAGTCGCCGGTGCCGTTAACCCTGACGCCACCGGAAGATATCGTCGATATGGGCGTGGATCAGTCGGGCAACTTCGTGTGTGGCGGCGGGATGCGTAGCGTTCCGGTCTGGACCACCAACCCGGACTCCCTGTGCCAGGCGCCAACGCCAGAGCCGACGGGCAACCCGTTTGAGCAGTCTTCTCCTCAGCAGCAACAGCAGCAACCGCAACAGCCGCAGCAGCAGAATGAGAAGAAGGACAGCGACGGCGTCGCGGGCTGGATCAAAGATATGTTCGGCGGTAACTAATCAAAAGTCCCTCTCCTGCGGGAGAGGGACTTTTCACCTCAATTCAACATCCCTCCAACAGTAAAATCCCCGTTTATTAACCCTGCATTTTCCGTTGTTTATTTCTTATACCCTTATTTCCTGTAGGGCCGCATATCACTTGCTATGCCGTGAATGTTTCGCATAATATGCTGCGGTCATAATAATAATTCTCGTTTACGTTATCATTCACTCTTTCATCAGAGATATACCAATGGCGCATTCAAAAACTGCTCAGCCAATGCAATCTTCGCTGCGTAAAATCGCAGTTGTTGTAGCCACAGCGGTTAGCGGCATGTCTGCTTTTGCCCAGGCTGCTGACACCCCCAAAAAAGAAGAAACCATCACCGTAACCGCAGCGCCTGCTGCGCAGGAAAGTGCCTGGGGTCCGGCGGCAACCATTGCCGCACGCCAGTCCGCTACCGGGACCAAGACCGATACCTCCATTGAGAAGGTACCGCAGTCTATCTCCGTAGTGACCGCGGAAGAGATGGCCCTGCACCAGCCACGCTCGGTGAAAGAAGCACTGAGCTATACGCCAGGGGTGGCAGTGGGTACGCGCGGTGCGTCAAACACCTATGACTACCTGATTATTCGTGGTTTTGCTGCCGACGGCCAAAGCCAGAACAATTACCTCGACGGCATGAAGATGCAGGGCAACTTCTATAACGACGCGGTAATTGACCCTTATATGATCGAGCGCGCGGAAGTGATGCGCGGGCCAACCTCCGTTCTGTACGGCAAAAGCAGCCCGGGTGGCTTGCTGAACATGGTCAGCAAACGTCCGCTGACAGAGCCGCTGAAAGAGATCCAGTTCAAGGTCGGGACTGACAGCCTGTTCCAGACCGGGTTTGACTTCAGCGATGCGCTGGATGATGACGGCGTCTACTCCTATCGCCTGACGGGCCTAGCGCGTGCCAACAATGCCCAGCAGGAGCGCGCGGAAGAGCAGCGTTATACCATTGCGCCGTCCTTCTCCTGGCGTCCGTCAGATAAAACCAACTTCACCTTCCTCTCCTATTTCCAGAACGAGCCAGAAACCGGTTACTACGGCTGGTTGCCAAAAGAGGGCACGGTTGATCCGCTGCCAAACGGCGATCGTCTGTCGACCGATTTCAACGAAGGGGCGAAAAACAATACCTATTCCCGTAACCAGAAAATGGTCGGGTATAGCTTCGATCACGAGTTTAACGACACCTTCACCGTGCGTCAGAACCTGCGCTTTGCCGAGAATAAAACCTCGCAGAACAGCGTCTATGGCTACGGCGTCTGCTCCGATGCGGCGAACAGTGGCAATGCCTTGTGTAACGCGTTATCCCCTGCGGACAAAGGCCATTACCTGGCGCGTAAGTACGTGGTTGACGATGAGAAGCTGCAAAACTTCACCGTCGATACCCAGCTGCAGAGCAAATTCGCCACTGGCGAGGTTGACCATATCCTGCTGACCGGCGTTGACTTTATGCGCATGCGTAACGACATCAACTCGTGGTTCGGCTATGACGGTTCCGTCCCGCTGCTGGATCTCTACAATCCGGTGTATAGCGATTTCGATTTCGGCTCACAAAATCCGGACAATTCCGGCCCGTATCAGATCCTCAACAAGCAGCAGCAGACCGGTCTCTATGTCCAGGATCAGGCGCAGTGGGATAAAGTGCTGGTTACCCTGGGCGGTCGTTACGACTGGGCCGATCAGGACTCCATCAACCGCGTTGCGGGCACTACCGCGTCACGGGATGACAACCAGTTCACCTGGCGTGGCGGGGTTAACTACCTGTTCGATAATGGCGTCACCCCTTACTTCAGCTACAGCGAATCCTTCGAGCCGTCTTCCCAGTCCGACGCACAAGGTAAGCCGTTTGCCCCGTCAAAAGGCAAGCAGTATGAAGTGGGCGTGAAGTATGTCCCGAGCGATCGTCCGATCGTGCTGACCGGGGCGCTGTATCAGCTGACCAAAACCAACAACCTGATGGCCGATCCTGCGGGCTCGTTCTTCTCGGTTGAAGGCGGCGAGATCCGCGCCCGTGGCGTGGAAATCGAAGCCAAAGCGGCGCTGTCTGCCAGCGTTAACGTGGTGGGGTCTTACACCTACACCGACGTGGAGTACACCACCGACACCACCTACAAAGGCAACACCCCGGCGCAGGTGCCTGAGCACATGGCCTCCCTGTGGGGGGATTACACCATCTATGATGGCGCGCTCTCTGGCCTGACGCTGGGTACCGGCGGTCGCTTCTCCAGCTCCAGCTATGGCGATCCGGCGAACTCCTTCAAGGTGGGTAGCTATGCGGTGATGGATGCCCTGGTCCGTTACGATCTGGCGCGTGTTGGTATGGCGGGCTCGAACGTGGCGCTGCACGTGAACAACCTGCTGGATCGTGAATACGTCGCCAGCTGCTTCAATACCTATGGCTGCTTCTGGGGTGCAGAACGCCAGGTTGTTGCGACCGCGACCTTCCGCTTCTAATCGTTAAACTTGGGCACGATTTTCGTGCCCTTTTCTTTACTTAAGTTGGCTAACATGCAGGAAAACAACCCGCAGTCCGATACCACTTTTGCACTCGATGGCATCTCCTTTCGCGTTCCCGGCCGCACGCTGCTGCATCCGCTTTCGCTGACCTTTCCCGCAGGCCAGGTGACCGGCCTGATCGGCCATAATGGCTCCGGCAAATCCACCTTACTGAAAATGCTTGGCCGCCATCAGCCGCCTTCCGACGGCGATATTCTGCTCGACGGGCAGCCGCTGGAGAGCTGGAACAGCAAGGCCTTTGCCCGCAAGGTGGCCTATCTGCCGCAACAGCTGCCGCAGGCGGAAGGCATGACCGTTCGTGAGCTGGTGGCGATTGGCCGTTATCCCTGGCATGGTGCCTTGGGTCGCTTCGGCGTGGCCGACCGCGAGAAAGTGGAGGAGGCGATTGCGCTGGTGGGGTTAAAACCGCTGGCCCACCGTCTGGTGGATAGCCTGTCCGGCGGCGAGCGCCAGCGGGCGTGGATCGCCATGCTGGTGGCGCAGGACAGCCGGTGTTTACTGCTGGATGAACCCACTTCGGCGCTGGATATCGCCCATCAGGTGGATGTGCTGGCGCTGGTGCATCGCTTAAGCCAGCAGCGCGGTCTGACGGTGATTGCAGTGCTGCACGATATCAACATGGCGGCGCGTTACTGCGACTATCTGGTGGCACTGCGCGGTGGCGAGATGATCGCCCAGGGCAGACCAGCCGAGCTGATGCGCAGTGAAACGCTGGAAAACATTTACGGAATTCCAATGGGTATTCTGCCGCATCCTGCCGGAGCGGCACCGGTGAGCTTTGTCTATTGATGCCTGAGTTAACACATATTAGCCGTCGTCGACTGTTGACGGCGATGGCCCTCTCGCCGCTGCTGTGGAAAATGGGCACGGCGCATGCCGCGACTGTCGATCCTCATCGCATTGTCGCCCTTGAGTGGCTGCCGGTTGAGCTGCTGCTGGCCCTCGGCGTCACGCCCTACGGCGTGGCCGACATTCCCAATTATACCCTGTGGGTGAACGAGCCTCGTCTGCCGGAATCGGTGATCGACATTGGCCTGCGTACCGAGCCCAACCTTGAACTGCTCACCCAGATGAAACCCTCGTACCTTGTCTGGTCGGCTGGATATGGCCCGTCGGAAGAGAAGCTGGCGCGAATTGCACCGGGGCGCGGGTTCGCCTTTAGCGACGGCAAAAAACCGCTGACCAACGCCCGCAAATCCTTAACCGAGATGGCGCAGCTGCTGAACATGGAGGCGGCTGCCCGTTCGCATCTGGATCATTTCGACAGCGTGATCGACAGCTACAAACCGCGTTTTGCCGGTCGGGGCGATCGCCCACTGCTGATGGTCACCCTGCTTGATGCCCGTCATATGCTGGTGTTTGGCAATAACTGTCTGTTCCAGGAAGTGCTGGATCGCTACGGAATTAAAAACGCCTGGGAAGGGGAGATGACCTTCTGGGGCAGCACTGCCGTCGGCATCGATCGTCTGGGCATGTTCCGCGATGTGGATGTGCTCTGCTTCGATCACGGCAACGAGCGCGAGATGCAGACCTTGATGGCGACGCCGCTGTGGCAGGCAATGCCGTTTGTCCGCCAGCAACGTGTGAAGCGCGTCCCGGCGGTGTGGTTTTACGGTGCGACCCTGTCGGCCATGCACTTTGCCCGCGTGCTGGATAGCGCGCTGGGAGGTCAGGCATGAGATCGCGGATCGCCTTTTTACCGGCGCTGTTAATGGCACTGCTGGTGGTGGTGGCGCTGGGCTTAACCTGGTCGAATCTCAATCTGGCCCTGCCGCGCGCCCAGTGGGGCACCGCCCTGGTGGCCCCGGATATCGACAATATTCAACAGATGCTGTTCCACTACAGCCTGCTCCCGCGGCTGGCGATTTCGCTGCTGGTGGGTGCCGGGCTTGGGCTGGTGGGCGTGCTGTTCCAGCAGGTGCTGCGTAATCCGCTTGCAGAACCCACCACCCTTGGCGTGGCGACGGGCGCCCAATTGGGGATGACCATCATCACCCTGTGGGCGCTGCCGGGCGTGCTGGCGGCGCAGTTTGCCGCGCTGGTGGGGGCCTGCGTCGTCGGGGCGATTGTCTTTGGCGTAGCCTGGGGCAAACGCCTCTCGCCGGTGACGCTGATCCTCGCCGGGCTGGTGGTGAGCCTCTACTGTGGGGCAGTCAATCAGTTGTTAGTCATTTTCCATCACGACCAGCTGCAGAGCATGTTCCTCTGGAGCACCGGGACGCTGACGCAAACCGACTGGAGCATCGTTCAGCGCCTGTGGCCACAGCTGCTCGGCGGCGTGCTGCTGACCCTGCTGCTGTTGCGTCCGCTCACCCTGATGGGACTGGACGATGGCGTGGCGCGCAACCTCGGCCTGGCACTGTCGCTGGCCCGTCTGGCGGCGCTGACCCTGGCAATTGTCATCAGCGCCCTGCTGGTGAATGCGGTGGGCATCATCGGGTTTATCGGCCTGTTCGCGCCGTTGCTGGCAAAAATGCTCGGCGCGCGGCGCTTGCTCTCGCGGCTGATCCTTGCCCCGCTGATTGGGGCGCTGATCCTCTGGCTCTCCGATCAGGTGATCCTCTGGCTGACGCGGGTGTGGATGGAAGTCTCTACCGGGTCAGTGACGGCGCTGATTGGCGCGCCGCTGCTGCTGTGGCTGCTGCCGCGTCTGCGCAGCATGAGCGCTCCGGCGATGAACGCCGGCGATAACGTGCAGGCTGAGCGTCATCACGTGCTGTGGTTTGCCCTGGCGGGCGGCGCGGTGCTGCTGCTGGCGGTGATTGCGGCTCTGGCGTTTGGCCGGGATGCATCGGGCTGGCACTGGGCGAGCGGGGCGATGCTTGATGAACTGCTGCCGTGGCGCGCGCCGCGTATTTTCGCCGCGCTGATTGCCGGGGTGATGCTGGCGGTCGCGGGCTGCATTATCCAGCGTCTGACCGGCAACCCGATGGCGAGCCCGGAAGTGCTGGGGATCAGCTCCGGTGCGGCTTTCGGCGTGGTAGTGATGCTCTTCTTTGTGCCGGGTAATGCCTTCGGCTGGCTGATGCCCGCGGGCAGTATCGGTGCGGCGGTGACGCTGCTGATCATCATGATTGCTGCCGGAAGGGGCGGCTTCTCGCCGCACCGGATGCTGCTGGCGGGGATGGCCCTGAGTACTGCCTTCACCATGCTGCTGATGATGCTGCAGGCCAGCGGCGATCCGCGCATGGCGCAGATCCTGACCTGGATCGCCGGCTCAACCTATAATGCCACTACCGAACAGGTGGTGAGCACCGGTATCGCGATGATCGTGCTGCTGGCGCTGGTGCCGCTGTGCCGTCGCTGGCTGACGGTGCTGCCGCTGGGGGGCGACACGGCCCGGTCGGTGGGGATGGCGCTGAGTGCTTCGCGCATCGGTCTGCTGCTGCTGGCGGCGTCGCTGACGGCCACAGCTACCCTGACCATTGGTCCGCTGAGCTTTATCGGGCTGATGGCGCCGCATATCGCGCGAATGATGGGCTTCCGCCGGACGATGCCGCACATTGTGATGTCGGCGTTAACGGGGGGGATCCTGCTGGTGTTCGCCGACTGGTGTGGCCGAATGGTGCTGTTCCCGTATCAGATCCCGGCGGGACTGCTTTCCACCTTCATCGGTGCGCCGTACTTTATCTATCTTCTGCGGAAACAGAGCCGATAAAAAAGCCGGGTGGCGGCTGCGCCTTACCCGGCCTACAAAACCTTCGAACCGTAGGCCGGGTAAGCGTTAGCGCCACCCGGCAACCCACGACTCAGAGCTTCGCAAACACCCGACGCGCCGCGTCGATGGTGTTATTGATATCCTCTTCGCTGTGCGCGACCGACATAAAGCCTGCCTCAAAGGCTGACGGCGCCAGATAGACACCTTCCTCCAGCATCAGATGGAAGAAACGCTTGAAGCGCTCAACGTCGCACTTCACCACATCCTGATAGCAGGTTACGGTTTTCGCGTCGGTGAAGAAGATGCCGAACATGCCGCCAACGTGGTTCACCACCAGCGGAACACCCGCCTCTTCAGCTGCCTCCAGCAGGCCGTTTGCCAGCTGGGTGGTGCGTTCGGTGAGGGTGGCGTGAATGCCCGGCTGCGCTACTTCATTCAGGCAGGCGAAACCGGCCGCCATGGCAATCGGGTTACCGGAGAGCGTACCCGCCTGATAGACCGGACCGGTTGGTGCCAGCGCGTCCATTACCTCTCTGCGGCCACCAAAAGCACCTACCGGCATGCCGCCGCCGATGATTTTGCCCAGGCAGGTCAGGTCCGGCACCACATCGTAATAGGCCTGCGCACCCGCGAGGGCCACGCGGAAACCGGTCATCACTTCGTCGATAATCAGCAGCGCGCCGAACTCGTCGCACAGCGCACGCAGGCCCTGCAGGAAGCCCGGCTGCGGTGGAATGCAGTTCATGTTACCTGCGACAGGCTCGACGATGATGCAGGCGATCTCGTGCGGGTTCAGTTCAAACGCCGCGCGCACGGAATCGAGATCGTTATAGGTGCAGGTCAGGGTGTGCTTCGCGAAATCCGCTGGCACGCCCGGAGAGTTCGGCTGGCCGAGGGTCAGCGCGCCGGAACCTGCTTTCACCAGCAGGCAGTCCGCGTGGCCGTGGTAGCAGCCTTCGAACTTAATAATTTTGTCGCGGCCGGTAAAGCCACGGGCCAGACGGATGGCGCTCATGGTCGCTTCGGTACCGGAGTTCACCATCCGCACCATATCCATGGTCGGCACCAGCTCGGTCACCAGCGCCGCCATTTTCACTTCCATCTCGGTCGGCGCACCGAAACTTAATCCGCGCTGCGCCGCTTCGATCACCGCGTTGCGGATCGCCGGGTGGTTGTGACCCAATACCATCGGGCCCCACGAGCCGACATAATCGATATAGGCTTTGCCATCCACATCGTACAGACAGGCGCCATCGGCACGTTCGATAAACAGCGGTGTACCGCCCACGCCGGTAAAGGCACGGACCGGGGAGTTCACACCGCCGGGGATAAGCTCGCGGGCTGCACTGTAGAGGTTTTCAGACTTGCTCATGGCGTCGTTCCTGGCTCGTATAAAATGATTAAGCCCACTATTCTAAGTGATTCGTGGAAGGTTATGAAATCTTTACCCAGGTAATCCATTAACAATTGTTAAGCAATTTTCCGGAGACGGCCGGGCGGTCTCTGGTAAAATCCCTGCGGCTATTTGTATGACGAAAGATAACGGGCAATGAAAGCAGATTCTCCCTCATTTGAAGAACAACAGTTTGCGCGGGCGCGATACCGTATCAGCATCCGACGGCTGCTTAACCGCGACAAGACACCGCTGGCGATTTTACTGGGCGCGGCCGTTGTCGGCACGCTGGCCGGGCTGGTAGGCGTCGCGTTCGAAAAGGCCGTCAATGGCGTGCTTAACTGGCGTATTGGCACCGTGGCGGGTTATGCCGATCGTGACGTGCTGGTCTGGATCCTGGCGTTTGGTTTATCTGCCCTGTTCGCGATGGTCGGTTATTTTCTGGTGCGTAAATTCGCGCCGGAAGCGGGCGGCTCGGGGATCCCTGAGATAGAAGGGGCGCTCGAGGAGCTGCGTCCGGTGCGCTGGTGGCGCGTACTGCCCGTTAAGTTTATCGGCGGGATGGGGACGCTTGGCGCAGGGATGGTGCTCGGGCGGGAAGGGCCGACCGTACAGCTGGGCGGTAACGTTGGCCGTATGGTCAGCGATCTGTTCAGAATGCGCAGCGCCGAAGCTCGCCATACGTTGCTGGCAACCGGCGCTGCCGCAGGGCTTTCCGCCGCCTTTAATGCCCCGCTGGCGGGGATCCTGTTTATCATCGAAGAGATGCGCGCTCAGTTCCGCTATAACCTGGTCTCGATAAAAGCGGTCTTCACCGGCGTGATTATGTCGAGCATTGTCTTTCGGCTTTTCAATGGCGAAGGGGCGGTGATTGAGGTCGGTAAGTTGACCAACGCGCCGGTCAATACGCTGTGGCTGTATCTGATCCTCGGCATGATTTTTGGCATTGTCGGCCCGCTTTTTAATGCCCTTATCATTCGCGCTCAGGATATGTTCCAGCGGATCCATGGCGGCAACACCACCAAATGGGTGCTGGTGGGCGGGTTGCTGGGGGGCGTGTGCGGCGTGCTGGGTTTTATCGAGCCCAATGCGGCAGGCGGTGGCTTTGGCCTGATCCCGATTGCGGCGGCGGGTAATTTCAGTATCGGCCTGCTGCTGTTTATGTTTATCTCCCGGGTCATCACCACCGTACTCTGCTTCTCCTCCGGCGCGCCTGGGGGCATTTTTGCCCCGATGCTGGCGTTGGGCACGTTGCTGGGTACGGCTTTTGGTATGGCCGCTGCCGCAGGTTTCCCGGCGTATCATCTTGAGGCTGGCACCTTCGCCATCGCCGGAATGGGGGCGCTGCTGGCGGCGTCGTTGCGTGCGCCATTGACCGGCATCGTGCTGGTGCTGGAGATGACCGACAATTACCAGCTCATTTTGCCAATGATCATTACCTGCCTGGGGGCCACACTATTAGCCCAGTTCCTCGGCGGGAAACCGCTATACTCCACCATTCTTGCCCGTACCCTGGCGAAGCAGAATACTTGAATGAATTACCAGGGTATTAGATAATGACAACAAGAATTGGGTGATTTTTACCCACTAGCAGTATTCATGGGAGCATAAGATGAGTGATGACGTAGCGCTGCCGTTGCAGTTTACCGAAGCAGCAGCCAAAAAAGTAAAAGACCTGATTGCCGATGAAGACAACCCGGAGCTGAAATTGCGTGTGTACATTACCGGCGGCGGCTGCAGCGGCTTCCAGTATGGATTCACCTTTGACGATCAGGTTAACGACGGCGACATGACCATTGAGAAGCAGGGCGTCGCGCTGGTCGTTGACCCGATGAGCCTGCAGTATCTGGTGGGTGGCGCGGTGGACTACACCGAAGGCCTGGAAGGTTCCCGCTTTGTGGTGACCAACCCGAATGCAACCAGCACCTGCGGGTGTGGTTCGTCGTTCAGCATCTGATAGTTATGCCCGGTGGCGCTTCGCTTACCGGGCCAACAAAACCCTTCCCTTTACCTGCCGTTTTCATCCAGCGCAAAGGTTGGCAGCTTCAGGTGCCAGCGGATTGCCGCCAGCCGGATCCCCAGCGTCACCACCATCCCCAGCATCGCCGCCTGTTCCAGCGGAACGTGAAAGGTATACCAGGCCGTGGCGTGGACGATCCCACCCAGAATACAGGCCGTGGCGTAGATTTCCGTTCTCAGGATCATCGGCACTTCGCGCGCCAGAATATCGCGGATAATCCCGCCACCCACGCCAGTGACTACCCCCATACAGATCGCTACCAGCGGACCGGTGCCAGCCATAAAGGCTTTATTCACACCAATGCCAACAAACACTGCGAGGCCCACCGCATCCAGTACCGGCAGCAGCCATTTCGGCATGCGGCGCGGCTGGCGGACCAGAATAATGGTTAACAGGCAGGTGACCATCGCCACCACCAGATCGGTGGGATCTTTAACCCAGAATACCGGGCCATGATCGAGGGCCATATCGCGGATCGTTCCGCCGCCCACGGCGGTGACCACGCCTAACACCAGCACGCCAAACGGATCCATGCGTAATTTACCGGCCAGCAGAACGCCGGAGATCGCAAAAACGGCTGTGCCAAGAATATCCAGCCAATAAACGAGCATCGTCATCCTCGGGAAAATGAGTGGCCCTGCGACAGCGCAGAGCAGAGTTGTTTTGCGGCGAGGATAATACGCGGGCTTGCGCGCTCAAACCAGTCGCTGTTGAGCGCAATCACGGGTATTTTTAGCTGGCTTTGCCAGTACTGTTCTATTTTAGGAATATCGCCCGCAGAACCGGCCACCACGATCGCCTGCGGCTGGCGCGCCAGCACCTGCTCGCGGCTTACCTGGGGCCAGGGAACACGGCTGGCAGCGAAGATATTTTCCCCGCCACACAGCTCAAGCACCTGATGTTGCAGAGAACCCTGGCTGGTGGTGAACAGAGGCTGTTGGCCGAACTGAAGAAATACCCGCTTTTTCGGCAGGGTGCCGTAAGTGGTTTTTAAGGCGGCAAAATCGGCCAGCATCTGCTGTGCGGCCCGTTGGGCCTGGTCTGGCGTCGGGCTCCAGGGGGCAAGGTCGCGCAGGGCCTGGGCGATCTGTTCAATGCGGGTGGCATCGATCCACTGCACTTTTATCCCCAGCGAGGCCAGCTGGTTGACCTGACGTTCTGCGTTGCCACCACGCCAGGCCAGCACCAGATCGGGCTTCAGGGCGACGATACGTTCAACGTTGATGCCTTGCCAGGTGGCGACCTGTTCAATTTTCGCCGCTTCGGGGGGATAGTCGGAAAAACTGCTGACCCCGACGGGGGTGATCCCGGCGGCAAAGGCCAGTTCGGTATTGGCAGGGGAGAGGGTGATAACACGCGGCGCGGCCAGAAGCCACGCCGGTGTCAGCAGAAACAGCGCCAGAAGCGCCCTGAGGAGCGGCTTAGCCACGCGCCAGTTTCTGCACCAGGGTCTCAACCATCAGGCTGGACTGTTTGGCAGCGACCACGAGGAACTCGTCGAAGCTCAGGTGAGACTGCTGATCCGCCACGTCAGAGATGGCGCGAACCACCACGAAGGGGACGTTGAAGTTATGGCAAACGTGAGCAACGGCAGTGGCTTCCATCTCAACGGCAATTGCCTGCGGGAAGTTATGGCGGATTTTCGCCAGGTTCACGGAGCCATTGATAAAGGCATCGCCGCTGACAATCAGGCCGCGCACCGCGTTGAGGTTCAGCTCCGCGATGCAGCTTTCTGCGGCGGCAACCAGTTTGTCATCGGCTTTGAAACCGGCCGGGCAGCCCGGGAGCTGGCCGTACTCGTAACCGAAGGCGGTCACATCGGCGTCGTGATAGCGCGCTTCGTCAGACACCACGATATCACCCACTTTCAGGGTTGGCGCCAGGCCGCCCGCAGAACCGGTGTTGATGATCACGTCTGGCTTGCAGTGTTCCAGCAGCAGGGTTGCGCCCAGCGCGGCGGAAACTTTACCGATACCCGATTTCAGCAGAGCAACTTCTGTCCCGTTCAGCGTGCCGGTGTAAATCTCGCAGCCACCCAGAGAGAGGGTCTGACGGTTCTCAATTTTGTCACGCAGCAGCGTAACTTCTTGTTCCATTGCTCCAATAATACCGATTTTCATAGATTTACTCGCGATGTGCCTTGTTAAGATGCATAGTCTATCATGCGCTTCAGGGGAAACGCATTCTCACGCGGGGGAGCACATGGCACCAATCGATTTTCGTACCAAAATTAACTGGCGTCGCCGGTACCGCTCTCCGCAGGGGAACAAGAGCGAACATGAGATCCTGCGGATCTTCGAAAGCGACCGCGGACGCATCGTTAATTCACCGGCAATCCGCCGCCTGCAGCAAAAAACGCAGGTCTTTCCCCTCGAGCGCAACGCCGCCGTCCGCACCCGCCTGACCCACTCGCTGGAGGTGCAGCAGGTGGGCCGCTATATCGCCAAAGAGATCTTAAGCCGCCTCAAGGAGCAGTGCCTGCTTCAGACCTACGGGCTGGATGAGCTGACCGGGCCGTTCGAAAGCATCGTCGAGATGGCGTGCCTGATGCACGATATCGGTAATCCCCCCTTCGGTCATTTTGGCGAAGCGGCTATCAATGACTGGTTCCGCCAGCGCCTGTTCCCCTCTGATGCCGCCAGCCAGCCGCTCAGCGACGACCGCTGCGTGGTCCAGGCTCTACGGCTGCGTGAAGGCGAAGAGACGCTGAACGGGCTGCGACGCAAGGTGCGCCAGGATCTGTGTCATTTTGAGGGTAATGCGCAGGGCATCCGCCTGGTGCACTCCCTGATGCGCATGAACCTCACCTGGGCGCAGGTGGGATGCATTCTGAAATACACCCGCCCCGCCTGGTGGCAGGGTGATCCGCCCGCGACGCACAATTATTTAATGAAAAAACCGGGGTATTATTTCTCGGAAGAGGCGTATATCGAGCGGCTCCGTCAGGAACTGTCCCTCACGCCGTATGGCCGTTTTCCATTGACCTGGATTATGGAAGCAGCAGACGATATTTCCTATTGCGTGGCCGATCTGGAGGATGCGGTAGAGAAAAGAATATTCAGCGTCGAGGGGCTTTATCAGCATCTTTATGATGCCTGGGGCAACCACGAGAAAGGCTCCTTATTTTCTCAGGTGGTTGAAAACGCCTGGGATAAATCACGCTCCAATTCCCTCAGCCGCAGTACCGAAGACCAGTTCTTTATGTATTTGCGCGTCAATACATTAAATAAGCTGGTGCCCTACGCGGCTGAGCGTTTTATCGACAATATCGAACAGATTTACAGCGGTGAATTCAATCATGCACTGCTGGAGGACGACAGTAGCTTTAGCCAACTGCTTGAACTCTATAAAAATGTCGCCATGCGTCACGTGTTCAGCCATCCCGAGGTCGAGCAGCTGGAATTACAGGGCTACCGGGTGATAACCGGCCTGCTGGAGATCTACCGTCCGCTGCTGCAATTATCGGTGGAGGAATTCAGCGAGCTGGTCGAAAAGGAACGCGTTCGCCGTTTACCGATTGAATCCCGGCTTTTTCATAAACTGTCGCCGCGCCATCGGCTGGCGTATGTGGAGTCGGTGAGTAAATTTGACCGCCGGCAGCCAGACTGGCCGGTGCTGGAGTTTTATTATCGCTGCCGCCTGATCCAGGACTATATCAGCGGCATGACAGACTTATATGCGTGGGATGAATACCGCAAGTTGATGGCGGTGGAATAAGGCTGAGTTTTGTAAAGACGACCAATAAATTTTTACTTTTTCCAGAAACTTAATGCCGGAACTTAGCGCGACGAAACGAATCTGATATACACAGCAATTGTGCGTGACCTGTAAATCGAGATTAAGAAACATGAAAAAAACCACTTTAGCAATGAGTGCACTGGCTCTGAGTTTAGGTTTAGCGTTATCCCCTCTGTCTGCCAGCGCAGCAGAGACCGTCTCTTCCGCAGCCACGGCGCAACAGATGCCAAGCCTGGCACCGATGCTGGAAAAAGTGATGCCGTCGGTAGTGAGCATCAATGTCGAAGGCAGCACTACCGTCAACACGCCGCGCATGCCGCGTAACTTCCAGCAGTTCTTCGGTGATAACTCACCGTTCTGCCAGGAAGGTTCGCCATTCCAGAGCTCACCGTTCTGCCAGGGCGGGGCAGGTGATGGCAACGGCGGCGGTCAGCAGCAGAAATTTATGGCGCTGGGTTCCGGTGTGATCATTGATGCCGCCAAAGGCTATGTTGTTACCAACAACCATGTGGTGGACAACGCCAGCAGCATCAAGGTGCAGCTGAGCGACGGGCGCAAGCTTGACGCCAAAATGGTCGGCAAAGATCCGCGCTCTGATATCGCTCTGATTCAGATTCAGGATCCGAAAAACCTGACCGCGATTAAGCTGGCCGATTCTGACGCGCTGCGCGTTGGGGATTACACCGTGGCGATCGGTAACCCGTTTGGTCTGGGTGAGACGGTCACCTCCGGTATTGTTTCTGCCCTTGGCCGTAGCGGCCTGAATGCGGAAAACTACGAAAACTTTATCCAGACCGATGCAGCGATCAACCGCGGTAACTCCGGTGGTGCGCTGGTCAACCTCAACGGTGAACTGATCGGGATTAACACCGCGATCCTCGCCCCGGACGGCGGCAACATCGGGATTGGTTTTGCGATCCCGAGCAACATGGTGAAAAACCTGACCGCACAGATGGTTGAGTTTGGCCAGGTGAAACGCGGCGAGCTGGGTATCCTCGGTACCGAGTTGAACTCCGAGCTGGCGAAAGCGATGAAGGTTGACGCCCAGCGCGGCGCCTTTGTCAGCCAGGTGATGCCAAACTCCTCCGCGGCGAAAGCGGGGATCAAAGCCGGGGATGTGATCACCACCCTGAACGGTAAACCGGTCAGCAGCTTCGCGGCACTGCGTGCCGAAGTGGGTTCTATGCCGGTGGGCAGTAAAGTCTCTCTGGGCCTGCTGCGTGAAGGTAAACCGGTGACGGTGGCGCTGGAACTGCAACAGAGCAGCCAGAATCCGGCGGGTGGTGCTACCGCGGTCTTCAGCGGTATCGAAGGTGCGGATATGAGCAACAAAGGCCAGGATAAAGGTGTGTCGGTGGATGATGTTAAAGCCAACAGCCCGGCTGCCCGTATCGGCCTGAAGAAAGGGGATGTGATTATCGGGGCTAACCAGCAGCCGATTAAGAACGTTGAAGAACTGCGCAAAATTCTCGACAGCAAACCATCGGTGCTGGCGCTGAATATCCAGCGTGGCGATACCTCTCTCTATCTGCTGATGCAGTAATCTGTTCAGCCCCTGTTTCTGCCTGGAAACAGGGGCTTTTTCATTCCTTTCTGTGAACCCTTCCACAAGTCCATACTTCTCCCCGTCAGTTTGTGCATTCGCACAATGCAGGCCTAATTAATCTTCCATATGCTTGAGCTCTGCTCAGAGGAGGGCGACATGGCTGGCTGGCATCTTGATACCAAAATGGCGCAGGATATCGTGGCGCGAACAATGCGCATCATCGACACCAATATCAACGTGATGGATGCACGTGGCCGAATTATTGGCAGCGGCGATCGCGAGCGTATTGGGGAATTGCACGAAGGTGCGCTGTTGGTGCTCTCTCAGGGGCGCGTGGTGGATATTGATGACGCGGTGGCGCGGCATCTGCATGGCGTGCGCCAGGGGATCAACCTGCCGCTGCGTCTGGAAGGCGAGATTGTCGGGGTGATCGGCCTGACCGGCGAGCCGGAATCGTTGCGCAAATATGGCGAGCTGGTCTGTATGACGGCAGAGATGATGCTGGAGCAATCCCGCCTGATGCACCTGCTGGCGCAGGACAGCCGCCTGCGTGAAGAGCTGGTCATGAACCTGATCCAGGCGGAAGAGCATACCCCGGCGTTGACCGAGTGGGCGCAACGTCTGGGCATCGACCTTAACCAGCCCCGCGTGGTGGCGGTGATCGAAGTCGACAGCGGTCAGTTGGGTGTCGACAGCGCCATGGTAGAGTTGCAGCAGCTGCAGAACGCGCTGGCAACGCCGGAACGCAATAACCTGGTGGCGATCGTCTCGCTGACCGAGATGGTGGTACTCAAACCGGCATTAAACCAGTTCGGTCGCTGGGATGCGGAAGATCATCGGCGACGGGTGGAGCAGCTGATTGCGCGGATGAAAGAGAACGGGCAGCTGCGTTTTCGGGTGGCGTTAGGTAACTACTTCACCGGCCCGGGCAGCATAGCCCGCTCCTGGCGTACGGCCCGCACCACCATGATGGTCGGCAAGCAGCGTATGCCGGAAAACCGCAGCTATTTTTATCAGGATCTGATGCTGCCGGTGCTGCTCGACAGCCTGCGCGGCGGCTGGCAGGCCAACGAGCTGGCCCGCCCGCTGGTACGTCTGAAAGCGATGGATAACAACGGCCTGCTGCGGCGCACGCTGCAGGCGTGGTTCCGTCATAACGTCCAGCCGCTGGCGACGTCAAAGGCGCTGTTTATTCACCGTAATACGCTGGAATACCGCCTGAACCGTATTTCGGAGTTAACGGGGCTGGATCTGGGGAATTTTGACGACCGGCTGTTGCTGTATGTGGCGTTGCAACTGGATGAGCAGCGGTGATGTTGTTTGCCGGGTGGCGGCTGCGCCTTACCGGGCCTACGAAAACATGTAGGCCCGGTAAGCGTAGCGCCACCGGGCAATAAAGCGACTTATTTGTTACGGGTCAACTTCTCAAGATCCGCTTCGATTTCCGTGATCTTGTGGGCAACGACGCTTTCCAGATGACGCAGGTCATCCAGGATCTTCCGCTTCAGATCCACTTCAGTGCGATCGCGCTGGCAAATCTGATCCAGCTCATCAATCACATAGCGCAGATTCGGGCTGATCTCCTGCACTTCTTTGTAACCCTGACCGATGCCATCGGCAACGACAGTCTTACGCTGACGTGGGTACTTGAACTTCACGCTCTTGGCGAAGAACTCGCCTTTATCCTTGTGGAAATAGATTTTCAGGATATCGTTGTTGGCTTCCTGACGGAGGCTGTAACGGTCAATTTCATCAGGATTAGTAATGCCCAGACTTTTCAGATTATCGTACATAGCGGTACCCTTGATCTCAACATAACCCATGAATAATTCACGAAAAAATCTATTTTCGCCACCCTGAGATATAAAAAAAGCGGGGTTGCCCCCGCTTTTTGTTATACCCGATTAATCGATGGTGCGCAGCAGTTCGTTGATGCCAACTTTGCCGCGGGTTTTCGCATCGACTTTTTTGACGATCACCGCACAGTAGAGGCTGTATTTGCCATCTTTTGATGGCAGATTGCCGGAAACCACCACGGAACCCGCCGGAACGCGACCGTAATGCACTTCGCCGGTTTCGCGATCGTAAATACGGGTGCTCTGACCGATGTAAACGCCCATCGAGATCACCGAGCCTTCTTCCACGATCACGCCTTCAACCACTTCGGAGCGTGCGCCGATGAAGCAGTTGTCTTCGATGATGGTCGGGTTGGCCTGCAGCGGCTCCAGAACACCACCGATACCGACGCCGCCGGAGAGGTGCACGTTTTTACCGATCTGCGCGCAGGAACCCACGGTCGCCCAGGTATCCACCATGGTGCCTTCGTCAACGTAAGCGCCGATGTTCACGTAGGATGGCATCAGCACGGTGTTACGGGCGATATAAGCACCCTGACGCACGGCCGCTGGTGGCACCACGCGGAAACCTTCTTTCTGGAAACGCGCTTCGTCGTAGTCAGCGAATTTCATTGGGACTTTATCGAAGTAGCGGCTTTCCGCACCGTCGATAACCTGGTTATCGTTAATACGGAAAGAGAGCAGTACCGCTTTCTTCAGCCACTGATGAGTGACCCACTGACCGTCGATCTTTTCGGCTACACGCAGTGCGCCGGAATCAAGCAGAGAAATCACCTGATTGACCGCCTCACGGGTCACGGTATCCACATTTGCCGGAGTAATGTCGGCGCGACGCTCAAAAGCGGACTCAATAACGTTCTGTAACTGCTGCATAGTTCAACTCTTTCCAGGTAAAAAAAAACATCACCCTTTATCGTTTGGATTGAGGGCTGCTGTCAACCGTTGTTGCACTTCCTGTTGCAGGGCATTATTAAGCCCACGACGGTCGGCTGTGGCGATTATAAATAAATCTTCTACTCGCTCGCCAATGGTTGTAATTCTGGCACCGTGCAGCGAAATTCCCAGGTCGGCAAACACCTGTCCGACCCGCGCCAGCAGCCCCGGCTGGTCGAGGGCGATCAGCTCGAGGAAGGATTTCCGGTCGGTATGGGTCGGCAGGAAATTGACCTCGGTATCGACGGTAAAGTGGCGCAGTTTGGCCGGCTGTCGACGCGGCTGCGGAGGCTGCCAACTGTGCTGGGTGATCGCCTGCTCCAGCCCGTAGCGAATCGGCTCGTGACGATCGGCGGAAAGAGGACTGCCGTCCGGCTCCAGCACAATAAAGGTATCCATCGCCATTCCGTCCCGGGTAGTAAAGATCTGCGCGTCGTGCACGCTGAGGTTACGCCGGTCGAGTTCCGCACAGACCGCGGCGAACAGGTAAGCGCGATCGGGGCTCCAGATGAAGATCTCTGTCCCGCCACGGGTCGCCTGCGGACTGAGCAGGATCAGGGGCTTGGTCAGATCGTGCTGCAGCAGATGGCGGGCATGCCAGGCCAGCTGGTTCGGGCTGTGACGGACAAAATAGTTGGCGCGACAGCGCGCCCAAATCAGATGCAGCGCCTCTTCATTTATACTCTCCATCCGCAACAGCGCCAGAGCCTGCATCTGGTGATGGCGCACGCGCTCGCGCATGTCCGGGGTGCTCTGCATACCACGACGCAGCTGCTTCTCGGTAGCGAAGTAGAGTTCGCGCAACAGGCTCTGCTTCCAGCTGTTCCACAGCGTCTCGTTGGTGGCGCAGATGTCAGCCACCGTCAGGCAGACCAGGAAGCGCAGTCGGTTCTCGGTCTGCACCTCTTCGGCAAACTGTTTGATCACCTCGGGATCCTGAATATCGCGCCGCTGGGCGGTGACCGACATCAGCAGGTGATGGCGGACCAGCCAGGCGACCAACTGGGTTTCGCGGGAATTGAGCCCGTGCAGCTCGGCGAATTTCAGCACGTCTTCCGCGCCCAGGATCGAGTGGTCGCCACCGCGCCCTTTGGCGATATCATGGAACAGGGCAGCAATCAGGATCAGCTCCGGATTGGTGAGGCGCGGCCAGAGTTCAACGCAGAGGGGGTGGCGGCTGCGCACCTCCTCATTGGCGAAGCTTTCCAGCTTCAGCATCACGCGGATTGTGTGTTCATCAACGGTATAGGCATGGAACAGGTCAAACTGCATCTGGCCGACGATATGCGTCCACTGCGGCATATAGGCCCACAGCACGCTGTGACGGTGCATCGGCAGCAGCCCGCGGCTGACCGCGCCCGGGTGGCGCAACATGCTCAGGAACAGCGACCGCGCTTCCGGGATGTAGCATAAAGGCTGGGTCAGATGGCGGCGGGCATGGCGCAGGTGGCGCAGGGTGGTGGAGTAGATGCCGGTGATGGTGCTGTTACGCACCATGGCGTAGAACATCCGCAGGATCGCTTCCGGCTTGCGGATAAACAGCGTCTCGTCGCGCAGGTCGATTAAGGTGCCGCGCAGCTGGAATTCATCGTCGATCGGGCGCGGTTTTTCATCCGCGGTCAGGGCCAGGATCGCCTCGTCGAACAGCTGCAACAGCATCTGATTCAGTTCACCCACCCGACGGGTGACGCGGAAGAAGTCCTTCATCATCTGCTCGACCGGCTCGTTACCTTCGCCGCTATAGTGCAGGCGCTGGGCGACGCTCAGCTGACGGTCAAACAGCAGACGGTTGTCGTAGCGGGTCACTTCGAGATGCAGGGCAAAACGAATGCGCCACAGCAGATGCAGACACTCATTCAGCTCGGTCCGTTCGGCTTCGGTGAGAAAGCCAAAGCCGACCATCTCATCCAGCGAGGTGGCGCCAAAATGACGGCGGGCGACCCACTGCAGAGTGTGGATATCGCGCAGGCCGCCGGGGCTGCTTTTGATATCCGGCTCCAGGTTATAGCTGGTGCCGTGGTAACGCTGGTGGCGCACCTGCTGCTCATCGACCTTCGCGGCGAAGAACTTCTCCGACGGCCAGAAACCGTCGCTAAAGATGTGCTTTTGCAACTCAAGGAACAGAGCCACGTCGCCAATCAGCAACCGTGATTCAATCAGGTTGGTGGCGACGGTGAGATCGGATAACCCCTCCAGGAGACACTCTTCCAGGGTGCGCACGCTGTGGCCGATTTCCAGCTTGACGTCCCACAGCAGGGTCAGCAGCTCGCCGATTTTCTGCGCCTGTTCATCCGGCAGCTTTTTCCGGCTCAGGATCAGCAGGTCGATATCCGAAAGAGGATGCAGTTCACCCCGACCATAGCCGCCGACGGCGACCAGTGCCACATCGCCCAGCTGACCAAAACCGTAGTCAATCCACAGGCGCTGCAGGAGCTGATCGATGAACTCCGTACGCGCTTCAATGAGCGCTTCGGCGGAGATGCCGCTGTCAAAGGTCTCCCCCAGCCAGCGCTGGAACGTGTCGATATGCGCTTTAATGCCAGCGCAGGTCAGCTCGGCCGTCGGCCAGACGCCGGGGTTATCCGGCTGGCCAGGCAGGGTGGGGAGGGCCGTATTGGCATACTGCTCAGGTAAAAGGTTACTCATTGCGCGCCACCCATAAGAAAAAACGATAGCCATTAAAAAAGCCGGCATTTGCCGGCTTCTTATCATGCGTCTTGCGAGAGTATCGCCGGGATGGTGTCATCCTTGCGTAACGTCAGAATTTCGCAGCCGTTGTCGGTCACCACAATAGTATGCTCGTACTGGGCAGACAAGCTCCGGTCTTTGGTTTTCACCGTCCAGCCATCTTTCATGGTACGGATGCGGTAGTCGCCGGCGTTGACCATCGGCTCGATGGTGAAGGTCATGCCCGCCTGCAGCACCACGCCACCGTCATCCGCATCATAGTGCAGAACCTGTGGCTCTTCGTGGAACACACGGCCGATACCGTGACCGCAGTATTCGCGCACCACGGAGAAACCCTCTGCTTCAACAAATTTCTGGATCGCCGCACCGAGGGTACGCAGGCGAATGCCCGGCTTGACCATCTTCAGGGCCAGGTAGAGGCTCTCCTGGGTCACTTTACACAGACGCTCGCCCAGAATAGTCGGTTTGCCAACGATGAACATTTTAGAGGTGTCACCGTGGTATTCATCTTTAATGACGGTCACGTCGATGTTGACGATGTCGCCGTCTTTCAGCAGCTTTTCGTCATCCGGGATGCCATGGCAAACCACTTCATTAATAGAGATGCAGACCGATTTCGGGAAGCCGTGGTAGTTGAGGCATGCGGAGATCGCCTGCTGCTCGTTCACGATGTAATCATTACAGATGCGGTCCAGTTCGCCGGTGCTGACGCCCGGTTTAACGAACGGCTCGATCATTTCCAGCACTTCAGCGGCCAGACGACCGGCGACGCGCATCTTTTCAATTTCTTCAGGTGTCTTAATAGAGATAGCCATGTAATCTGTCCATCGGTGTCGATTTTTTCGACAATACTAGTCTAAGTGTTGTCAATGGTATCAGTCTGGCGCACATGCTGCCAAATTGAGATTCCTTCACCGCACACTCCGCCAACAATTGTTGGTTTCGGGTAGCGTTTTGTGATATAAAGCGCGCCGGACTTCCGATCCATTTCAGATACACAGAATGGACGGAAGCGACAAATCTCACTTTGTGTAACAACACACACGTATCGGCACATATTCCGGGGTGCCCTTTGGGGTCGGTAATATGGGATACGTGGAGGCATAACCCCAACTTTTAAATAGAGGTTTTAAAACATGGCAACTGTTTCCATGCGCGACATGCTCAAGGCTGGTGTTCACTTCGGTCACCAGACCCGTTACTGGAACCCGAAAATGAAGCCTTTCATCTTCGGCGCACGTAACAAAGTTCACATCATCAACCTTGAGAAAACTGTACCAATGTTCAACGACGCCCTGGCTGAGCTGAACAAGATCTCTTCCCGTAAAGGTAAGATTCTGTTTGTTGGTACTAAGCGCGCTGCAAGCGAAGCTGTGAAAGAAGCTGCTAACAGCTGCGACCAGTTCTTCGTGAACCATCGCTGGCTGGGCGGTATGCTGACTAACTGGAAAACCGTTCGTCAGTCTATCAAGCGCCTGAAAGATCTGGAAACCCAGTCTCAGGACGGTACTTTCGAAAAGCTGACCAAAAAAGAAGCGCTGATGCGCACTCGTGAGCTGGACAAGCTGGAAAACAGCCTGGGCGGTATCAAAGATATGGGCGGCCTGCCAGACGCGCTGTTCGTTATCGATGCTGACCACGAGCACATCGCAATCAAAGAAGCTAACAACCTGGGTATCCCAGTATTCGCAATCGTTGATACCAACTCCGATCCGGACGGTGTTGACTTCGTTATCCCGGGTAACGACGATGCAATCCGTGCTGTTAGCCTGTACCTGAGCGCTGTAGCTACTACCGTTCGTGAAGGCCGTTCCCAGGATCTGGCTTCTCAGGCGGAAGAAAGCTTCGTAGAAGCTGAATAATAAGGTTCTACCCCTTATTAGTACCGTGTATGAATAGGGGCCAATTATCGGCCCCTTTTTTCAATTTATACTGTTTGGCTTCTGGCCGGGCAGTTCACATCTCCCGAGGATTTAAGAATGGCTGAAATTACCGCATCCCTGGTAAAAGAGCTGCGTGAACGTACTGGCGCAGGCATGATGGATTGCAAAAAAGCGCTGACCGAAGCGAACGGCGACATCGAGCTGGCAATCGAAAACATGCGTAAATCTGGTGCGATCAAAGCAGCTAAGAAAGCAGGCAACGTTGCTGCTGACGGCGTGATCATCACTAAGATCGACGGCACCTACGGCATCATTCTGGAAGTTAACTGCCAGACTGACTTCGTTGCTAAAGATGGCGGTTTCCAGGCATTTGCTAACAAAGTTCTGGACGCAGCTATTGCTGGCAAAATCACTGACGTTGAAGTTCTGAAAGCACAGTTCGAAGAAGAGCGTGTTGCACTGGTTGCTAAAATCGGTGAGAACATCAACATCCGTCGCGTATCTTCTCTGGAAGGTGACGTTCTGGGTTCATACCAGCACGGCGCACGTATCGGTGTTCTGGTTGCGGCTAAAGGCGCTGACGAAGAGCTGGTTAAACAGCTGGCAATGCACATCGCTGCAAGCAAGCCAGAATTCGTTAAGCCAGAAGACGTGTCTGCTGAAGTTGTTGAGAAAGAGTACCAGGTTCAGCTGGACATCGCCATGCAGTCTGGCAAGCCAAAAGAAATCGCAGAGAAAATGGTTGAAGGCCGCATGAAGAAATTCACCGGCGAAGTTTCTCTGACTGGCCAGCCTTTCGTTATGGATCCAAGCAAAACTGTTGCTCAGCTGCTGAAAGAGCACAACGCTGACGTAACTGGCTTCATCCGCTTTGAAGTGGGCGAAGGCATCGAGAAAGTTGAGACTGACTTCGCAGCAGAAGTTGCTGCAATGTCCAAGCAGTCTTAATCAGCGAAAAGAAGCCGCCTGAGGGCGGCTTCTTTTTGTGTACGTTATGTGTAAATCAGCCAGACGCCTATAGTGTCTGTGTTGAGATGCGATATATCATGTCGCCAGAATTAACCCCATCTTAATCGTTGACAGTCCCAGGAAAGAAATATGGCTACCAATGCAAAACCCGTTTACAAACGCATTCTGCTTAAGCTGAGTGGCGAAGCGCTGCAAGGGTCGGAAGGCTTCGGTATTGACGCAAGCATCCTTGACCGCATGGCGCAGGAAATCAAAGAACTGGTTGAACTGGGCATCCAGGTTGGCGTAGTCATTGGCGGTGGTAACCTTTTCCGTGGCGCGGGTCTGGCAAAAGCAGGCATGAATCGCGTGGTGGGCGACCACATGGGTATGCTGGCAACGGTCATGAATGGCCTGGCTATGCGTGATGCACTGCATCGTGCCTATGTGAATGCACGCCTGATGTCCGCTATTCCGTTGAATGGCGTGTGTGATAACTACAGCTGGGCCGAAGCCATCAGCCTGCTGCGCAACAACCGCGTGGTGATCCTCTCCGCCGGTACGGGTAATCCGTTCTTTACTACCGATTCCGCGGCCTGCCTGCGCGGTATTGAGATCGAAGCCGATGTGGTCCTGAAAGCGACCAAAGTGGATGGCGTGTTTACTGCCGATCCGGCAAAAGATCCTGCCGCCACCATGTACGATCAGCTATCCTACAGCGAAGTACTGGATAAAGAGCTGAAAGTGATGGATCTTGCCGCCTTCACGCTGGCTCGCGACCACAAACTGCCGATCCGTGTTTTCAACATGAACAAGCCTGGCGCCCTGCGTCGCGTGGTCATGGGTGAAAAAGAAGGCACTTTGATCACGGAATAATTTCCGTCGGCGATAAATACAGGTAAGATTCCGCTTTACTTTGTAGTGATATCTTACCTGGACGCGCCTTTGGCGTTGTCATGAATTAAACGCGACTATACTTAGCACACCTGTAGCGTTGTGTTGGTAGATAGTCTGCCTGAGACAAGTTTCCAAGGATTCGTAACGTGATTAACGACATCAGAAAAGATGCTGAAGTACGCATGGACAAATGTGTAGAAGCGTTCAAAACCCAAATCAGCAAAATCCGCACTGGCCGTGCTTCTCCAAGCCTGCTGGATGGCATTATCGTGGAATACTACGGTACGCCAACCCCGCTGCGTCAACTGGCGCAGGTCACGGTAGAAGATACCCGTACGCTGAAAATCAACGTCTTCGATCGCTCCATGGGCCCGGCCGTTGAGAAAGCCATCATGGCATCCGATCTGGGTCTGAACCCAAGCTCTGCAGGCACGGATATCCGTGTTCCACTGCCAGCGCTGACCGAAGAGCGTCGTAAAGATCTGATCAAAATAGTACGTGGTGAAGCAGAGCAGGGCCGTGTTGCCGTGCGTAACGTACGCCGTGACGCGAACGATAAAGTGAAAGCGCTGCTGAAAGATAAAGAGATCAGCGAAGATGACGATCGCCGCTCTCAGGACGACGTACAGAAACTGACCGATGCAGCTATCAAGAAACTTGATGCGGCGCTGGCAGAAAAAGAAGCGGAACTGATGCAGTTCTGATTTCTTACGTACTCTGATAAAACGCCGTACAGAAGGCCCGTTGGGCTTTGCTGGCGGCGTTTTGCTTTGCTGGTTTCACTACTTCTGGACAATTCATGAAGCAATTAACACTCCTCGGCTCAACCGGATCGATCGGTTGCAGCACGCTCGACGTCGTTCGCCACAATCCTGAACACTACACCGTGACCGCGCTGGTCGCCGGGAAAAACGTTCAGCGCATGGTCGAGCAGTGTCTTGAGTTTGCGCCACGCTATGCGGTTATGGACGACGAGGAGAGTGCTCGCCAGGTAAAAGCGTTGCTGGCCGAAAACGGCAGCCGGACCGAGGTATTAAGCGGTCAACAGGCCGCCTGCGACATGGCAGCCCTCGATGACGTAGACCAGGTGATGGCAGCGATTGTGGGTGCTGCAGGCCTGCTGCCGACGCTGGCGGCGATCGATGCCGGGAAAACGGTGTTACTGGCCAACAAAGAGTCGCTGGTGACCTGTGGACGCCTGTTTATGGAGGCAGTGAAGCAGCGCGGCGCGCGTCTTTTGCCGGTAGATAGCGAACATAACGCTATTTTTCAGAGTTTACCGCAACCGTTTCAGCAAAACCTGGGGTACGCTGATCTGGAGCAGAATGGTGTCTCTTCTATCCTGCTTACCGGGTCTGGTGGCCCGTTCCGCGATACGCCGTTGTCTGACCTGGTCTCAATGACCCCGGATCAGGCCTGCCGTCATCCGAACTGGTCGATGGGGCGTAAAATCTCCGTCGATTCGGCCACCATGATGAATAAAGGTCTGGAATACATTGAAGCCCGCTGGTTGTTTAACGCCTCGGCAGCGCAGATGGAAGTGTTGATTCACCCGCAGTCGGTGATCCACTCCATGGTCCGTTACCGGGATGGCAGCGTAATGGCGCAGTTAGGCGAACCTGATATGCGGACGCCTATTGCCCATACGATGGCGTGGCCAAACCGCGTGGTCTCCGGCGTGAAGCCGCTCGACTTCTGCAAATTAAGTGCACTGACGTTCAGCGCGCCGGATTATCAGCGCTATCCGTGCCTGAAGCTGGCGATGGAGGCCTTCGAGCAGGGGCAAGCGGCAACAACCGCCCTCAATGCGGCGAATGAGATTGCTGTCGCCGCCTTCCTCGAACAGCGGATCCGCTTTACGGATATCGCTGCGCTGAACCTCTCTGTTCTTGAGGCGATGGATTTACGCGAGCCGCAAAGTGTGGATGATGTGCTGACCGTCGATGCGAACGCCAGGCTCACGGCGCAAAAAGCGGTGACGCACCTCGCAAGCTGGTGATAATCCAGCCGCGTGTGGTCATGCTATTTGTTAGCGTTGGGCTTCAGTGATATAGTCTGCGCCACCTGATTGCGGGTAGTTGACGTTACGTGGTCAGGTAAGCCGTGGTATGACACGGCTTTTTTACGTAAAGGCTTCAGTATTCCTGAGTACCGTTAAATCCTTTCAGGGACCAAAAACGCGTTATGTTGTCTGCGAATCAACCAATAAGCGAGAACTTGCCAGCACATGGCTGTCGTCATGTAGCAATCATCATGGATGGCAATGGCCGCTGGGCGAAAAGACAAGGGAAGATCCGAGCCTTTGGGCATAAAGCTGGGGCGAAATCTGTTCGCCGCGCCGTTTCTTTTGCCGCCAATAACGGCATTGACGCGTTAACGCTCTATGCTTTCAGCAGTGAAAACTGGAATCGACCTGCGCAGGAAGTTAGCGCGTTGATGGAATTGTTCGTGTGGGCGCTCGACAGCGAAGTAAAAAGCCTGCACCGCCACAACGTTCGCCTGCGTATTATCGGCGATACCAGTCGTTTTAACTCACGTTTGCAGGAACGTATTCGTAAAGCGGAAGCGTTGACCGAACAAAACACCGGCTTAACGCTCAATATCGCGGCGAATTATGGCGGACGTTGGGACATTGTCCAGGGTGTACGGCATTTGGCTGAACAGGTTCAGGAAGGGCTATTACAGCCGGACCAGATTGATGAAGAGGCGCTGAGTCAGCAAATCTGCATGAGTGAACTGACACCCGTGGATTTAGTAATTAGGACAGGGGGAGAACATCGCATCAGTAACTTTTTGCTGTGGCAAATTGCCTACGCCGAACTTTACTTTACAGATGTTCTTTGGCCCGATTTTGATGAACAAGACTTTGAAGGTGCGCTGCATGCCTTTGCCAATCGAGAGCGTCGCTTTGGTGGTACCGAGCCTGGTGGCGACAACGCCTGATGGGGGTAGCTTTTGCTGAAGTATCGCCTGATTTCTGCGTTTGTTTTAATACCTGTTGTCATCGCGGCGCTGTTTTTACTGCCACCGGTGGGCTTCGCTATTGTCACACTGGTCGTATGCATGCTGGCAGCGTGGGAGTGGGGGCAGTTTAGTGGCTTTACCTCGCGTTCTCAGCGGGTATGGCTGGCGGTGCTGTGCGGACTGATACTGGCGCTGATGCTCTTTATGCTGCCAGAGTACCATCACAATATTCATCAGCCGATAATCGCGGGTTCGCTCTGGCTTTCGCTGGGATGGTGGCTCGTGGCTCTGCTGCTGGTGCTCTTCTACCCAGGTTCTGCGTCGCTGTGGCGTAATTCGAAACTACTGCGCCTCTGCTTTGGGCTGTTCACCATTGTTCCTTTCTTCTGGGGAATGCTGGCCCTCCGTACCTGGCACTACGACGATAACCCTTACAGCGGGGCGTTATGGCTGCTGTATGTCATGATTCTCGTCTGGGGGGCTGACTCTGGCGCCTATATGTTTGGTAAACTGTTTGGCAAACATAAACTGGCACCAAAGGTCTCCCCGGGGAAAACCTGGCAGGGCTTTATCGGCGGTCTGTTTACGGCGGCGATTATCTCCTGGGGTTATGGCGTTTGGGCCAACCTTGAGGTCGCACCGGCAACTTTATTGGTCTGTTCTATCGTCGCAGCGCTGGCTTCCGTGCTGGGTGATTTGACCGAAAGTATGTTTAAGCGTGAAGCAGGGATCAAAGACAGTGGCAATCTTATTCCAGGACACGGCGGTATCCTGGATCGTATAGACAGCCTGACGGCGGCGGTTCCCGTGTTTGCCTGCCTGTTTTTGCTGGTGTTTGGGACGATTTAACGGAAGGTTTTATGCTTAGCATTCTCTGGAATCTGGCGGCGTTCATTGTTGCACTGGGTGTACTTATCACGGTGCATGAATTTGGCCATTTCTGGGTTGCTCGGCGCTGTGGCGTGCGTGTAGAGCGCTTTTCAATTGGCTTTGGGAAAGCGCTCTGGCGTCGTAACGATCGCCACGGCACAGAATTTGTTATTGCCCTTATCCCACTCGGCGGCTACGTCAAAATGCTGGATGAGCGCGTCGAGCCAGTGGCGCCTGAAGTGCGCCATTACGCGTTCAACAACAAAACCGTTGGCCAGCGCGCCGCAATCATTGCTGCCGGTCCGGTGGCAAACTTCATCTTCGCCATCTTTGCTTACTGGCTGGTGTTTATCATCGGTGTCCCTGGCGTTCGTCCGGTTGTTGGTGAAATAACACCCAACTCCATCGCGGCAAGCGCGCAAATTAATCCGGGCATGGAACTTAAAGCGATCGATGGTATCGAAACCCCTGATTGGGATGCCGTGCGGTTACAACTGGTTGCCAAAATTGGTGATGAGCAAACGACCGTTAGCGTGTCACCTTTCGGTTCCAGTGCGCGTCAGGATAAAATCCTGAATTTACGCACCTGGACCTTTGAGCCAGATAAAGAAGATCCCGTTGCAGCGTTAGGCATCCGCCCACGCAGCGCGCAGATTGAACCGGTGCTCGCTGAAGTCCAGTCTGATTCCGCTGCGCGTAAAGCAGGTTTGCAAGCGGGCGACAGGATCGTTAAAGTCGATGGTCAACCTTTAACGCAGTGGATGACCTTTGTTACTCTGGTGCGTGATAATCCAGGTACGCCACTGGCGCTGGAGATAGAAAGGCAGGGGAGTCCGCTCTCTTTAACGCTCATCCCAGATACCAAATCGGGTGGCGGAAAGGCCGAAGGTTTTGCAGGCGTGGTGCCAAAAGTGATTCCGCTGCCTGATGAGTACAAGACAATACGCCAGTATGGGCCGTTCAGCGCCATTCTTGAAGCCACGGATAAAACATGGCAACTGATGAAGCTGACCGTGCAGATGCTGGGGAAACTGATTACCGGTGACGTAAAACTGAACAACCTCAGTGGGCCGATTTCGATCGCTCAGGGGGCTGGGATGTCAGCAGAGTTCGGGGTGATTTACTATCTCATGTTCCTTGCGCTCATTAGCGTGAACCTCGGGATAATAAACCTGTTCCCACTGCCTGTTTTAGACGGGGGTCATCTGCTGTTTTTAGCGATTGAGAAGCTAAAAGGCGGACCGGTATCCGAGCGAGTTCAAGACTTTAGTTATCGCATTGGTTCGATTTTACTGGTGCTGTTAATGGGGCTTGCACTTTTCAATGATTTCTCTCGGTTGTAAGAGAGTGTTAGGAAGAACGCATAATAACGATGGCGATGAAAAAGTTGCTCATAGCGTCGCTGCTGTTTAGCAGCGCGACCGTATACGGTGCTGACGGGTTCGTAGTGAAAGATATTCATTTCGAAGGCCTTCAGCGTGTCGCCGTTGGTGCGGCCCTCCTCAGTATGCCAGTGCGCCCAGGCGACACGGTTAATGATGAAGACATTAGTAATACCATTCGTGCGCTGTTTGCCACTGGCAACTTCGAGGACGTTCGCGTCCTGCGCGATGGTGATACGCTGTTGGTTCAGGTAAAAGAGCGTCCAACGATTGCCAGCATCACTTTCTCCGGCAACAAGTCGGTGAAAGACGACATGCTCAAGCAAAACCTTGAGGCCTCTGGCGTCCGTGTTGGCGAATCTCTGGATCGCACCACCCTCTCTGATATCGAGAAAGGGCTGGAAGATTTCTACTACAGCGTCGGTAAATACAGCGCGAGCGTCAAAGCGGTTGTGACTCCGCTGCCACGTAACCGTGTCGATCTGAAGCTGGTGTTCCAGGAAGGCGTTTCCGCGAAGATCCAGCAGATTAACATCGTCGGTAACCATGCGTTCAGCACCGACGAGCTGATCTCTACCTTCCAGCTGCGTGACGAAGTGCCGTGGTGGAACGTGGTAGGCGACCGTAAATACCAGAAACAGAAACTGGCAGGCGATCTCGAGACCCTGCGCAGCTACTATCTGGATCGCGGCTATGCGCGCTTCAACATCGACTCGACTCAGGTCAGCCTGACGCCAGACAAGAAAGGCATCTACATCACCGTTAACATTACCGAAGGCGATCAGTACAAGCTTTCTGGTGTGGAAGTGAGTGGTAACCTCGCGGGTCACTCTGCCGAGATCGAAAGTCTGACCAAACTGCAGCCGGGTGAACTGTATAGCGGGGCGAAAGTGACCAAAATGGAAGACGGCATTAAAAAGCTGCTCGGCCGTTATGGTTATGCTTACCCACGCGTACAGACTCAGCCTGAAATCAACGATACGGATAAAACCGTTAAGCTCCACGTTAACGTTGATGCGGGTAACCGTTTCTACGTTCGTAAGATCCGCTTTGAAGGCAATGACACCTCCAAAGATTCTGTTCTGCGCCGCGAAATGCGCCAGATGGAAGGGGCGTGGCTGGGCAGCGATCTGGTTGACCAGGGTAAAGAGCGTCTGAACCGTCTGGGTTATTTCGAAACCGTCGATACTGATACGCAGCGCGTACCAGGTAGACCGGACCAGGTAGATGTCGTCTACAAGGTTAAAGAGCGTAATACCGGTAGCTTTAACTTTGGTGTCGGTTACGGTACTGAAAGTGGCGTCAGCTTCCAGGTAGGCGTGCAGCAGGATAACTGGTTAGGTACTGGCTATTCCGTCGGTATCAACGGTACCAAAAACGACTACCAGACCTACTCTGAGCTCTCCGTTACTAACCCTTACTTCACCGTTGATGGTGTGAGTCTGGGCGGTCGTATTTTCTATAACGACTTTAAAGCGGATGATGCGGACCTCTCTTCGTATACCAACAAAAGCTACGGCGTTGATGGTACGCTCGGCTTCCCGATTAACGAATACAACACCTTGCGTGCTGGCTTAGGTTATGTGCATAACGACCTGTCCAACATGCAGCCGCAGGTGGCAATGTGGCGCTATCTGGATTCTATCGGACAGTCTGCCAGCACCTCGAATGATGATAACGGCTTTGCCGCCGATGACTTCACCTTCAACTATGGCTGGACGTACAACCGCCTCGACCGTGGTTTCTTCCCGACCGAAGGTTCGCGCGTCAACCTGAACGGTAAAGTCACGGTTCCGGGCTCAGATAATGAGTTCTATAAAGTCACCCTCGATACCGCGTCCTACTTCCCGATCGACGAAGACCATAAATGGGTGGTTCTGGGTCGTACGCGCTGGGGTTACGGCGACGGTTTAGGTGGCAAAGAACTGCCATTCTACGAGAACTTCTACGCGGGCGGCTCAAGCACCGTGCGTGGCTTCCAGTCCAACAACATTGGTCCGAAAGCAGCGTATTACGGTGGCAATGACGAAGATAACTGCGATAAGGCTTCATCAAGCGAAGTGTGTAGCTCTGATGATGCAGTAGGTGGTAACGCCATGGGTGTTGCCAGCCTGGAGTTTATTACGCCTACGCCATTTATCAGCGATAAGTATGCCAATTCCGTACGTACCTCCTTCTTCCTGGATGCGGGTACCGTATGGGATACTAACTGGGAAAATACCAGTGCGACCCGTGCTGCAGGCATTCCGGACTACAGCGATCCGAGCAATATTCGTATGTCTGCGGGTCTCGCACTACAATGGATGTCACCGCTGGGGCCGTTGGTCTTCTCCTACGCCCAGCCGTTTAAGAAATACGAGGGAGACAAAGCGGAGCAGTTCCAGTTTAATATTGGTAAAACCTGGTAATTGTCCGCCGCAAAGGAATGCGTTGGCAGTGTAGCGCTGACAACTGGCGATCGCAGGATCGCCTTGCCACGCAAAGAACGGTACCTTCGGGTACCAATGGGATGGTAAGGAGTTAATTGTGAAAAAGTGGTTATTAGCTGCAGGTCTCGGTTTAGCGATGGCAACTTCTGCTCAGGCAGCGGACAAAATTGCAATCGTCAATATGGGTAACTTGTTCCAGCAGGTTGCGCAGAAAACAGGTGTTTCTGCCACGCTGGAGAACGAGTTCAAAGGCCGTGCAAGCGAACTGCAAGGTATGGAAAAAGATCTGCAATCCAAAATGCAGCGTCTGCAGCGCGATGGTTCTACCATGAAAGCGAGCGAGCGCAGCAAAGTGGAAAAAGACGTAATGGCTCAGCGTCAGACCTTCTCTCAGAAAGCGCAAGCTTTTGAGCAGGATCGTCAACGTCGTTCTAACGAAGAACGTGGCAAGCTGGTTACCCGTATCCAGTCTGCTGTGAAAGCTGTTGCTGCCGATCAGAACATCGATCTGGTTGTTGATGCCAACGCTGTTGCATTCAACAGCAGCGATGTTAAAGACATCACCGCTGATGTCCTGAAACAGGTTAAATAAGTAATGCCTTCAATTCGACTCGCTGATTTAGCTCAGCAGTTGGATGCAGAATTACACGGTGATGGCGATATCGTCATCACCGCTGTTGCGTCCATGCAGTCTGCTAAAGCAGGCACTATCACCTTCATGGTAAGCCCGAAGTACCGTGAACATCTGGCGCTTTGCCAGGCGTCTGCTGTCGTACTGACGCAGGACGATTTGCCGTTTGCCGCAGGTGCTGCGCTGGTAGTGAAGAATCCCTACCTGACGTATGCCCGTATGGCACAAATTCTCGATACCACGCCGCAGCCGGCACAGAACATCGCACCCAGTGCGGTGATTGATCCGACGGCGCAGCTGGGTAACAACGTATCAATTGGTGCCAATGCCGTTATCGAATCAGACGTCGTGCTGGGCGATAACGTGGTGATTGGCGCCGGTTGCTTCGTGGGTAAAAAAACAAAAATTGGTGCAGGCTCTCGTCTGTGGGCCAATGTCTCCGTTTACCATGAGATCGAAATTGGTGAACATTGCCTGATCCAGTCCAGCACCGTTATCGGTTCGGATGGTTTCGGTTATGCCAACGATCGTGGTAACTGGGTGAAGATCCCGCAGCTGGGACGGGTGATCATCGGCGATCGTGTCGAAATCGGCGCATGTACCACCATTGACCGTGGTGCGCTTGATGACACGATTATCGGTAATGGTGTTATCATCGATAACCAGTGCCAGATTGCACATAACGTTGTGATTGGCGACAATACCGCGGTTGCCGGTGGCGTTATTATGGCAGGCAGCCTGAAGATTGGCCGTTACTGTATGATTGGCGGCGCCAGCGTCATTAACGGGCATATGGAAATATGCGACAAAGTCACGGTGACAGGCATGGGCATGGTTATGCGTCCTATCACTGAGCCGGGCGTCTACTCCTCAGGCATACCGTTGCAGCCTAACAAGGCGTGGCGTAAAACTGCTGCCCTGGTAATGAATATTGATGATATGAGCAAGCGCCTCAAGGCCATTGAGCGCAAAATCGATCAACAAAACTAAGCGTTCACCCGTTTAACGCACACTTCCCGGCCTGTCGGCTTTCTTATAAACCGGCAGGCCGTGTTATTATTGCCATTCAGATATTTTGACAGGAAGAGTATTTTGACTACTGACACTCATACTCTGCATATTGAAGAGATTTTAGAACTTCTGCCGCACCGCTACCCGTTTTTGCTGGTAGACCGTGTGCTGGATTTTGAAGAAGGTCGTTTTCTGCGCGCAGTGAAAAATGTTTCTGTAAACGAGCCATTCTTCCAGGGGCATTTCCCTGGGAAGCCTATCTTCCCGGGCGTATTGATCCTGGAAGCGATGGCTCAGGCTACCGGTATTCTGGCGTTTAAAAGCGTTGGTAAACTGGAGCCGGGTGAGTTGTATTACTTCGCAGGTATCGACGAAGCGCGCTTTAAGCGCCCGGTCGTGCCTGGTGATCAGATGATCATGGAAGTGACTTTTGAAAAAACGCGTCGCGGCCTGACTCGCTTTAAAGGCGTAGCTCTGGTTGACGGCAAAGTTGTTTGCGAAGCTACCATGATGTGCGCGCGTAGCCGGGAGGCCTGATACGTGATTGATAAAACCGCCTTTATTCATCCAACCGCCATTGTGGAAGAGGGCGCCGTTATCGGTGCTAACGTTCACATTGGTCCATTTTGTATTGTTGGACCCCATGTTGAAATTGGTGAGGGTACCGTACTGAAATCTCACGTCGTGGTGAATGGTCATACGACCATTGGCCGCGATAACGTGATCTATCAGTTCGCCTCCATCGGTGAAGTTAACCAGGATCTGAAATATGCTGGCGAACCGACCCGTGTGGAAATTGGCGATCGTAACCGCATTCGCGAAAGCGTCACCATTCATCGTGGCACAGTACAGGGTGGTGAATTGACGAAGGTGGGCAGCGATAACCTGTTTATGGTCAACGCGCATATCGCGCATGACTGTACCGTTGGTAACCGCTGTATTCTCGCCAATAACGCAACGCTGGCGGGACACGTATCAGTTGACGATCATGCCATCATTGGCGGCATGACCGCGGTCCATCAGTTCTGCATCATTGGTGCGCACGTGATGGTTGGCGGCTGCTCCGGCGTGGCGCAGGACGTCCCGCCGTATGTGATTGCGCAGGGCAACCATGCGACGCCGTTTGGCGTCAACATCGAAGGCCTGAAGCGTCGCGGCTTCAGCCGTGAAGCGATTATGGCTATCCGTAACGCCTACAAACAGCTTTACCGTAACGGTAAAACGCTGGAAGAGGCGAAGCCGGAAATCGCTGAACTGGCGAAACAGCATCCTGAGGTGAACGCGTTTGTGGAATTCTTCGCACGCTCAACTCGCGGTCTGATTCGTTAATGGTTGATAGTCGCCCGCTGACGATCGCCCTTGTCGCCGGAGAAACCTCCGGCGATATTCTTGGTGCCGGTCTTATTCGAGCGCTCAAAGCGCGCGTTCCCAACGCGCGCTTTGTCGGCGTTGCTGGTCCATTGATGCAGGCTGAAGGGTGTGAAGCCTGGTACGAGATGGAAGAGCTGGCGGTGATGGGTATCGTCGAGGTGCTGGGGCGCTTGCGCCGTTTGCTGCATATCCGCGCCGATTTGACGCGCCGTTTTACCGAACTACAGCCCGATGTATTCGTCGGCATTGATGCGCCTGATTTCAACATTACCCTCGAAGGTAATCTGAAAAAGCAGGGGATCAAAACCATCCATTACGTCAGTCCGTCCGTCTGGGCGTGGCGACAGAAACGTGTTTTCAAAATAGGCAGATCGACGAATCTCGTTCTGGCTTTCCTGCCTTTCGAAAAAGCGTTTTACGATAAATTCAACGTGCCGTGCCGCTTTATCGGCCACACCATGGCTGATGCCATGCCGCTGGATCCCGATAAAAATGCGGCTCGAGACGTGCTCGGTATTCCACATGATGCTCACTGTCTGGCCCTGTTGCCGGGCAGTCGTGGAGCTGAAGTGGAAATGCTCAGTGCAGATTTCCTGAAAACGGCGCAGATCCTGCGTCAGACCTATCCTGACCTCGAAGTGGTCGTGCCGCTGGTGAATGCCAAACGCCGGGAACAGTTCGAGCGCATTAAGGCTGAGGTCGCCCCGGATCTGCATGTTCATCTGTTGGATGGCAAAGGCCGTGAGGCGATGGTCGCCAGCGATGCCGCGCTGCTGGCATCCGGCACCGCCGCGCTGGAGTGCATGCTGGCGAAATGCCCGATGGTGGTAGGCTATCGTATGAAGCCGTTCACCTTCTGGCTGGCGAAACGTCTGGTGAAAACCGATTATGTCTCCCTGCCGAACCTGCTTGCCCGCCGCGAGCTGGTCAAAGAGCTGCTGCAGGATGAGTGCCAGCCACAGGCGTTAGCCGCCGCGCTATTACCGCTGCTGGCCGATGGCAAAACCAGCCATGAAATGCATGACACCTTCCGGGAATTGCATCAGCAGATCCGCTGTAATGCCGATGAACAGGCGGCTGACGCGGTGCTGGAGTTAGCACAATGATGGAATTTGTTTACCCTCACACCCATCTGGTGGCGGGTGTGGATGAAGTGGGGCGTGGGCCGCTGGTGGGTGCCGTTGTCACTGCCGCGGTGATCCTCGATCCTGCTCGTCCGATTATCGGTCTGAATGACTCAAAGAAATTATCCGAAAAGCGCCGCCTGGCACTGTTCGATGAAATTAAAGAGAAAGCGCTGGCCTGGAGTCTGGGGCGGGCGGAGCCGCATGAGATCGACGAACTGAATATCCTGCATGCCACCATGCTGGCGATGCAGCGCGCGGTGGCCGGGCTGAGCGTGGTACCTGAGTATGTGCTGATCGACGGAAATCGTTGTCCGGCGCTGCCCATGCCGTCTCTGGCGGTCGTTAAAGGCGACAGTCGGGTGGCCGAAATCAGCGCCGCCTCGATTATAGCCAAAGTCTCCCGCGATGCCGAAATGGCCGCGCTGGATCTCACTTTTCCCCAGTATGGCTTTGCTCAGCATAAGGGGTATCCTACCGCTTTCCACCTGGAAAGACTGGCTAAACACGGCGCAACTGAACATCACCGCCGCAGTTTTGGGCCGGTGAAACGCGCACTGGGACTCGTGTCCTGAATCAAGACGCCAATAAGTAACGCGGAATCTGAAGATGGCTGAACCACGTTTCGTACACCTGCGGGTGCACAGCGACTATTCCATGATTGATGGGCTGGCGAAGACCGGGCCGCTGGTGAAAAAGGCGGCCGCGCTTGGCATGCCTGCGCTGGCGATCACCGACTTCACCAACCTCTGCGGTCTGGTGAAGTTCTACGGAACGGCGCACGGTGCCGGTTTGAAGCCGGTGATTGGTGCCGATTTTCACGTTCAGAGCGAGCTTCTCGCCGATGAAATGACGCAGATCAGCGTCCTGGCGATGAATAACACCGGTTACCAGAATCTGACGCTGCTGATCTCCCGGGCCTACCAGCGTGGCTACGGCCCGCAGGGGCCGTGGATCGATCGCCAGTGGCTGGCGGAGCTGAACGAGGGATTGCTGCTGATCTCCGGCGGGCGCATGGGCGACGTCGGTCGATGCCTGCTGCGTGGCAATGACGCGCTGGCTGAGCAGTGCGTCGATTTTTATAAAGAATATTTCCCGGATCGCTTCTATCTGGAGCTGATCCGCACCGGTCGTCCGGATGAAGAGAGCTATCTGCACGCTGCGGTCGCCCTTGCAGAACAGCATGGGCTGCCGGTTGTGGCGTCCAACGATGTGCGCTTTATCAACGCCGACGATTTTGACGCCCATGAAATTCGCGTCGCCATCCACGATGGCTTCACCCTCGACGATCCGAAACGCCCGCGCAACTATTCGCCGCAGCAGTATATGCGCAGCGAAGAGGAGATGTGCGAGCTGTTCTCCGATATCCCGGAAGCGCTGGAAAACAGCGTAGAGATTGCCAAACGCTGCAATGTCACCGTCCGCCTGGGCGAGTACTTCCTGCCGCAGTTCCCGACTGGCGACATGACCACGGAAGATTTCCTGGTCGTGAAATCGAAAGAGGGTCTGGAAGAGCGTCTGGAATTCCTCTTCCCGGACCCGGCCGTGCGCGCCGAAAAGCGCCCGGCCTATGACGAGCGTCTGGATATTGAACTCCAGGTTATCAACCAGATGGGGTTCCCCGGCTACTTCCTGATCGTGATGGAGTTTATCCAGTGGTCGAAGGACAACGGCGTACCGGTAGGGCCGGGCCGTGGTTCGGGTGCCGGCTCGCTGGTGGCCTATGCACTGAAAATTACCGATCTCGATCCGCTGGAGTTTGACCTGCTGTTCGAACGTTTCCTTAACCCGGAACGTGTCTCGATGCCCGACTTCGACGTCGACTTCTGCATGGAGAAACGCGACCAGGTTATTGAGCACGTGGCAGACATGTACGGCCGCGATGCGGTATCGCAGATTATTACCTTCGGTACGATGGCGGCAAAAGCGGTTATCCGTGACGTGGGCCGCGTGCTGGGGCATCCGTATGGCTTTGTCGACCGCATCTCGAAGCTGGTGCCGCCCGATCCGGGCATGACCCTGGCGAAAGCTTTTGAAGCTGAACCGCAGCTGCCGGAGATCTACGAGGCCGACGAAGAGGTCAGAGCGCTGATCGACATGGCGCGCAAGCTGGAAGGCGTCACCCGTAACGCCGGTAAACACGCCGGTGGGGTGGTGATTGCCCCGACCAAAATTACCGATTTTGCGCCGCTGTACTGCGATGAGACCGGCTCGCACCCGGTCACCCAGTTCGATAAGAACGACGTAGAATACGCCGGGCTGGTGAAGTTTGACTTCCTCGGTTTGCGTACGCTCACCATCATCGACTGGGCGCTGAAGATGATCAACCCGCGCCGGGCCAAACAGGGCCTGGAGCCGATTGATATCGCGGCGATCCCGCTGGATGACAAGAAAAGCTTCGACATGCTGCAGCGCTCGGAAACCACCGCGGTGTTCCAGCTTGAATCCCGCGGCATGAAGGATCTGATCAAACGTCTGCAGCCTGACTGCTTCGAAGACATGATCGCTCTGGTGGCGCTGTTCCGTCCGGGGCCGTTGCAGTCGGGGATGGTAGATAACTTTATCGACCGTAAGCATGGCCGGGAAGAGATCTCCTACCCGGACGTGCAGTGGCAGCACGAGTGCCTGAAACCGGTTCTGGAACCGACTTACGGCATCATCCTGTATCAGGAACAGGTGATGCAGATCGCCCAGGAGCTCTCCGGCTACACCCTCGGCGGCGCGGACATGCTGCGTCGTGCGATGGGTAAGAAAAAGCCGGAAGAGATGGCCAAGCAGCGCGGCACCTTTGAAGAAGGGGCGAAGAAAAACGGCGTTGATGGCGAACTGGCGATTAAAATCTTCGATCTGGTAGAGAAATTCGCCGGATACGGCTTTAACAAGTCACACTCCGCCGCTTACGCATTAGTCTCTTACCAAACGCTGTGGCTGAAAGCCCACTACCCGGCAGAATTTATGGCCGCGGTAATGACCGCCGATATGGACAACACCGAGAAAGTGGTTGGCCTGGTGGACGAGTGCTGGCGCATGGGGCTGAAGATCCTGCCCCCGGACATCAACTCCGGTCTGTACCATTTCCACGTTAACGACGACGGGGAGATTGTGTACGGTATCGGCGCCATTAAAGGCGTGGGTGAAGGCCCAATCGAAGCGATCATCGAAGCCCGTAACCAGGGCGGCTACTTCCGCGAGCTGTTCGACCTGTGCGCGCGGACCGATATTAAAAAGCTTAACCGTCGGGTGCTGGAAAAGCTGATCATGTCCGGGGCGTTTGACCGTCTGGGGCCGCATCGCGCCGCGCTGATGAACTCGCTGGCCGACGCCCTGAAGGCCGCCGATCAGCACTCGAAAGCCGAAGCCATTGGTCAGGCGGATATGTTCGGCGTGCTGGCTGAAGAGCCGGAGCAGATCGAACAGTCCTACGCCAGCTGTCAACCGTGGCCGGAACAGACGGTGCTGGACGGCGAGCGTGAAACGCTGGGTCTGTACCTGACCGGGCACCCGATCAACCAGTATCTTAAAGAAATTGAGCGCTATGTCGGAGGCTACCGGCTGAAAGACATGCATCCGACAGAACGTGGTAAGATGACCACGGCTGCGGGGCTCGTCATTGCCGCGAGGGTTATGGTCACCAAGCGCGGCAATCGTATCGGCATCTGTACGCTGGATGACCGTTCCGGGCGGCTGGAGGTGATGTTATTCACTGACGCACTGGATAAATACCAGCAGTTGCTGGAAAAAGACCGCATACTTATCGTCAGCGGACAGGTCAGCTTTGATGACTTCAGCGGGGGGCTTAAAATGACCGCCCGCGAAGTGATGGACATTGACGAAGCCCGGGAAAAATATGCTCGCGGGCTTGCTATCTCGCTGACGGACAGGCAAATTGATGACCAGCTTTTAAACCGACTCCGTCAGTCTCTGGAACCCCACCGCTCGGGGACCATTCCAGTACATCTCTACTATCAGAGGGCGGATGCGCGTGCACGGTTGCGCTTTGGTGCGTCGTGGCGTGTCTCTCCGAGCGATCGTTTACTTAACGATCTGCGTGGCCTCATTGGTTCGGAGCAGGTGGAACTGGAGTTTGACTAATACAGGAATACTATGAGTCTGAATTTCCTTGATTTCGAACAGCCGATTGCAGAGCTGGAAGCGAAAATCGATTCTCTGACCGCCGTTGGCCGTCAGGATGAAAAACTGGATATTAACATCGACGAAGAAGTGCATCGTCTGCGTGAAAAAAGCGTAGAACTGACGCGCAAAATCTTTGCCGATCTCGGCGCATGGCAGGTTGCCCAGATGGCGCGCCATCCACAGCGTCCGTACACCCTGGATTATGTCCGCCTGGCGTTCGATGAATTCGACGAGCTGGCAGGCGATCGCGCTTATGCCGACGATAAAGCTATCGTTGGCGGTATCGCACGCCTCGACGGTCGTCCGGTGATGATTATTGGCCACCAGAAAGGGCGCGAAACCAAAGAAAAAATTCGCCGCAATTTCGGGATGCCAGCGCCAGAGGGTTATCGTAAAGCACTGCGTCTGATGGAGATGGCCGAGCGTTTCAACATGCCGATCATCACCTTTATCGACACCCCGGGTGCATACCCTGGCGTCGGTGCAGAAGAGCGCGGTCAGTCTGAAGCGATTGCCCGCAACCTGCGCGAAATGTCACGCCTGAGCGTGCCGGTCATCTGCACCGTTATCGGTGAAGGTGGTTCCGGTGGTGCGCTGGCGATTGGCGTGGGCGATAAAGTGAATATGCTGCAGTACAGCACCTATTCCGTTATCTCCCCGGAAGGCTGTGCATCCATTCTGTGGAAAAGCGCCGACAAAGCGCCGCTGGCTGCCGAAGCGATGGGCATTATCGCCCCGCGTCTGAAAGAGCTGAAGCTGATCGATACCGTTATCCCGGAACCACTGGGTGGCGCGCACCGTAAGCCGGAAGTGATGGCCGCCTCTCTGAAGGCTCAGCTGCTGGCTGACCTCGCAGATCTCGACGTGCTGAGCAAAGAAGATCTGCTTAACCGTCGTTACCAGCGTCTGATGAGCTACGGTTACGCATAAGTCAGGTCATACTCCGAAAAGCCGCACATCGTTGCGGCTTTTTTTATGTCTGCGGTTTACCTCAACTATGCTTAGTGAATGTTTTTTAAGGAGGTATACCGTGAACATCATTGCCATTATGGGACCGCACGGCGTCTTTTATAAAGACGAACCCATCAAGGAGCTGGAGCAGGCGTTAAGGTCACGCGGGTTTCAACTTATCTGGCCGCAGAACAGCGCCGATCTACTGAAGTTCATCGAACACAACCCGCGTATTTGCGGCGTCATCTTCGACTGGGACGAATACGACCTCGAGCTGTGCAGCGATATCAATCAACTCAATGAATATCTGCCGCTGTACGCCTTTATCAATACCCACTCCACGATGGACGTCAGCGCCCATGATATGCGCATGGCGCTGTGGTTCTTCGAATATTCGCTGGGGGTGGCTGAGGATATTGCTACCCGCATACAGCAATATACCGGCGAGTACCTGGATACCATCACCCCGCCGTTTACCCGCGCGCTTTTCACCTATGTGAAAGAGGGGAAGTATACCTTCTGCACCCCAGGGCATATGGCGGGAACGGCGTATCAGAAAAGCCCGGTGGGCTGTCTGTTCTATGACTTCTTTGGCGGGAACACGCTGAAGGCGGATGTGTCGATCTCGGTGACGGAACTGGGATCGCTGCTGGATCATACCGGCCCGCATCTCGAAGCCGAAGAGTATATCGCCCGCACCTTTGGTGCTGAGCAGAGTTATATGGTGACCAACGGCACCTCAACTTCGAACAAGATTGTCGGCATGTACGCCGCACCGGACGGCAGTACGCTACTGATTGACCGCAACTGCCACAAGTCGCTGGCGCATCTGTTGATGATGAGTGACGTAGTGCCGATCTGGCTGTCGCCCACCCGTAATGCGCTGGGCATTCTCGGCGGGATCCCGCGTCGGGAGTTTTCCCATGCTGCGATTGAGAGCAAAGTGGCTGCCGTGCCGGGGGCAAGCTGGCCGGTTCACGCGGTGATCACCAACTCCACCTATGACGGTTTGCTCTACAACACCAACTGGGTAAAACAGACCCTGGATGTGCCCTCAATCCACTTTGACTCTGCGTGGGTGCCCTACACCAATTTCCACCCGATCTATGCCGGTAAAAGCGGGATGAGCGGCGATCGGGTGCCGGGAAAAGTGTTCTTTGAAACCCAGTCCACGCACAAGATGCTGGCCGCGTTCTCCCAGGCCTCGCTTATTCATATCAAAGGTGAATACGATGAAGAGACCTTCAACGAAGCCTTTATGATGCACACCACCACCTCGCCGAGCTATCCGCTGGTGGCCTCGATTGAAACCGCCGCGGCGATGCTGCGCGGGAATCCCGGTAAACGTCTGATCAACCGCTCCGTTGAGCGCGCCCTGCATTTTCGCAAGGAGGTCCAGCGCCTTAAAGATGAAGCCGACGGCTGGTTCTTCGATATCTGGCAGCCGGACGATATCGACGAAGCCGAATGCTGGCCGGTTGCGCCGGGGGAGAGCTGGCACGGCTTCCGCGATGCTGATGCGGATCATATGTTCCTCGACCCGGTCAAAGTCACCATTCTCACGCCGGGCATGGACGAGCAGGGGGTCATGAGCGAGGAGGGGATCCCGGCGGCGCTGGTGGCGAAGTTCCTTGATGAGCGCGGCGTAGTGGTTGAAAAGACCGGGCCGTATAACCTGCTGTTTTTGTTCAGCATCGGTATCGACAAAACCCGGGCGATGGGACTGCTGCGCGGGCTGATGGAGTTTAAGCGCGCCTACGATCTGAACCTGCGGGTCAAAAACATGCTGCCGGATCTCTACGCCGAGGATCCTGACTTTTACCGCAACATGCGCATTCAGGATCTGGCTCAGGGGATCCATAAATTGATCCGCCAGCACGATCTGCCGCGGCTGATGCTGCAGGCGTTTGACGTTCTGCCGGAAATGAAGCTCACCCCGCACCACGCCTGGCAGCAGCAGGTGAAAGGAGAGGTGGAAACGGTCGATCTTGAGGATCTTGTCGGGCGGATCTCGGCCAACATGATCCTGCCTTATCCGCCAGGTGTGCCGCTGTTGATGCCAGGAGAGATGATCACCGAGCAGAGCAGGGCGGTGCTCGATTTTCTGCTTATGCTCTGCTCGATTGGCCGTCACTATCCGGGGTTCGAAACCGATATCCATGGTGCCAAACGGGATGAAAACGGCATCTACCGGGTACGGGTCTTAAAAGCGCAGTGACCCCTTGCACGGCATGGGTGTTCGGATATAACGTTCAGGCACATTAAAAAGGAGAGACTATGCTGGGCTTAAAGCAGGTTCACCATATTGCAATTATTGCCACCGACTACGCCGCGAGTAAGGCGTTTTACTGCGATACGCTGGGATTTACCCTGCAGAGTGAGTTTTACCGCCCAGAGCGCGACTCCTGGAAGGGCGACCTGGCGCTGAACGGCCAGTACGTCATTGAGCTGTTTTCGTTCCCCTTCCCGCCGGCGCGCCCGTCCCGGCCGGAAGCCTGCGGTTTGCGTCACCTCGCCTTTAGCGTGGACGACATCGACCAGGCCGTGCAGCATCTTGAAGCCCATAGCGTAAAGTGTGAAGCCATTCGTATCGATCCCTTCACCGGAAAACGCTTCACCTTCTTCAACGATCCGGACGGCCTGCCGCTGGAGTTGTACCAGCAGTAACGCTTGCCTCCCTGGGAATTGCCCGGTAACGTGCCGGGCATCTTCCTGCACAGATGACGACCATGATCACAGCCGATCTTCAGCAAGCCCTTCACCCGTACCGCCGACTGCTGGTGGGATTTAGCGGTGGCCTGGATTCCACGGTTTTGCTGCATCAGTTGATGCGCTGGCGTGAACAGGCGCCCGGTCTCGAACTGCGGGCTATCCATGTTCATCATGGTCTGAGCCCGCACGCTGACAGCTGGATCGCGCATTGCGAACGCCTCTGTCACGAATGGGCTATCCCGCTGATCGTGGCGCGAGTGACGCTGGCGGAAGAGGGGTTGGGGCTGGAAGCGCAGGCGCGTAAGGCGCGTTATACTGCCTTTCGCGAGGCTCTTTTGCCCGGTGAAGCGCTGGTTACGGCGCAACATTTGGACGATCAGTGTGAAACCTTTCTGCTGGCGCTCAAGCGCGGCAGCGGCCCGGCGGGACTGTCGGCCATGCCCGTGCGGGGGCGTTTTGCTGATACCGAACAGATCCGTCCCCTGCTCGGCGAGACGCGTGAATCCCTCCTGCGCTGGGGGCAAAAGCATGGGTTGCGCTGGATAGAGGATGAAAGTAACCAGGACGACAGCTATGACCGCAATTTCCTGCGTCTGCGCGTCGTCCCCCTGCTGGCACAACGCTGGCCGCATTTTTCCCAGGCCACCTCCCGCAGCGCCACGCTGTGCGCGGAGCAGGAGCAGCTGCTTGATGAGCTGTTGGCAGATGAGCTATCGACCCTGGTTTCCGACGACGGGGCGCTGGCTATCGCGCCGCTGGAGGCGATGAGTGCGGTGCGTCGAGCAGCGCTGCTGCGAAGATGGCTGGCGGCGCACGGAGCCTTAATGCCGTCCCGCGCCATGCTCACCCGGCTCTGGAACGAAGTGGCGCTGGCCCGGGAGGATGCGACACCGCGGCTGCGTTCCGGCGAGGGAGAGATCAGGCGCTTTAAGGGGCAACTGTGGTGGGTAAAAAGCCACGCCTCGCTGGCCGATCGGATTATCGACTGGCCCTCCTTAGAAAAGCCCCTGCTACTGCCGGAAGAATTGGGCACGCTTCATCTTAGTGCTGGCGGCAATCTTCGTCTGCCCCGGGGCGATGAGCCGGTGACGGTACGTTTCCAGGCCAGCGGAGTGCTGCACATTGTCGGGCGAAACGGTGGACGTAAGATCAAAAAAATCTGGCAGGAGCTTAACATTGCCCCCTGGCGTCGGGATACCACTCCGCTGCTGTTTTACGGCGAAACGCTGGTCGCGGCTGCTGGGGTATTTGTAACGCTGGAAGGCGCGGCGGATACGGAAACGGGCGTACAGCTGGAGTGGAAAGCGTAACGGACAGCGGGCTGCCCGTTACAGCGGATTAGGACTCGCTCACCACGACGGTGCCGATTTCGGGATGACTGAAGCTGGCAATTTTATCGAGACGGAGTTCACGCGTTGCGCCGCCATCCTCGACCACCAGGTACTCCACATTTTTACGGGATACCAGATCGTTCGCCTTAGCCTTCAGGACTTCGCCATCTTTTAACGCCAGCGTCAGAACCAGATGATGCTGGCAGGCGAGTTCGAGGTTGTCATAGTCATCGCAATTGATGGGTTGATAAGTTTCATTCATTGACATAATCGCTCACCAGTAAATTCGCAGCAGCATATGCTGCTTTTTCTCTGACCGATTCTGAAAGCGTGTCATCCGACGCCATTTCATTCAGAACTTTCAATACACAGCCCAACGCATCGGGGATATACCCCAGATCGCCGCTGGCAATTTCCGCATACCGTTTGCGAATTAACTCACAATAATTATTCACATCCCCTCCTGCCAGCGCACTGACTTTACTGTGAGATACAATTAAGCCTACGAGCATAAACCCGGTTTAGCAAGGTGACTATACCATACTCATTTAAGCAATATCAGCAGGTTGATGTCGCAGAGATTCGCGAGCCTGTAACAGCCTTTTGGCGGAGATTTCGCTACAATGCGCACCTGATTCGAAAGGAGTTCTCTCATGGCGCTTAAAGCGACAATTTACAAAGCCGCGGTCAATGTGGCGGATTTAGACCGCAATCAGTTTCTGGATGCGACCCTGACGCTGGCGCGTCATCCATCAGAAACGCAGGAGCGCATGATGCTGCGCCTGCTGGCATGGATTAAGTACGCCAACGAGCGGCTGCAGTTTACCCGCGGATTAAGTGCCGAAGACGAGCCGGAAGCCTGGCTGCTCAACGATCATCTGGGCATCGATCTGTGGATCGAACTCGGCCTGCCGGATGAGCGCCGCATTAAGAAAGCCTGCACCCAGTCTGCCGAAGTGGCGCTCTTCACTTACAACAGCCGCGCCGCAGAGATCTGGTGGCAGCAGAACAAGAATAAATGCTCACAATTCAATAACCTCTCGGTCTGGTATCTGAATGATGAGCAGCTTGCGGCGCTGAGTGCCTTTGCCGGGCGGACCATGATCCTGCAGGCGACGATTCAGGATGGCGCCATCTGGTTATCGGATGCTGAGAATAATCTGGAAATCCATCCTGAAGCCTGGCAGTCCCGCTCATGATTGTTCTGTCCCGAACTGTCACTCTTCCTGATAATGAAGTGGAGATCACTGCGATCCGCGCACAGGGCGCGGGCGGCCAGCATGTGAATAAAACCTCAACGGCCATTCATCTGCGCTTTGACATTCGGGCATCCAGCCTGCCAGAGTACTATAAAGAACGCCTGCTGGCCGCCAGCCATCATCTGATCACCAGCGAAGGGGTGATTATCATCAAGGCCCAGGAGTACCGCAGCCAGGAGATGAACCGGGAGGCGGCGCTGGCCCGGCTGATGGCGCTGATTCAGGAGTTAACCGTAGTACAAAAAAGCCGTCGGGCCACCCGCCCGACCCGCGCCTCGAAAGAGCGCCGTCTGGCTTCGAAATCACAGAAATCGTCCGTTAAGTCGCTGCGTGGCAAAGTTCGCCGCTCGCAGGATTAACGGGCGGATATGATAAGGAATTGAGAGTGAAAACAGCGATATTCTCAGTGGTGGCAGCAAGCACGCTGTTCATCCTGATGGGGTGCCATAACCGTGCAGAAACGCAGGCGCTGGAACCAGCCCAGGCCGAGGCGTTAAAACCGATGCAGCAGAGCTGGCGTGGCGTCTTGCCCTGCGCCGATTGCGAAGGTATCGAAACCTCGCTGTTTCTGGAAAAAGATGGCTCTTGGGTGATGAACCAACACTACCAGGGCGGCAAAGCACCTTCCTCGTTTGCCAGCTATGGTACCTGGGCCCGTACCGCCGATAAGCTGGTACTGACGGATACGGCGGGCGAAAAGCGCTATTTCCGCGCCAAAGGCGAAGGGCTGGAGATGCTCGATACACAGGGCAACCCTATAGCGTCGCAGTTTAACTACACGCTTGCGCCGGTCACCGCCGCGCTGCCCGCGACGCCAATGGCGATGCGCGGCATGTATTTCTATATGGCTGATGCAGCGATCTTCACCGACTGTGCCACCGGCAAAAAGGTGAGCGTGGCGAATAACGCCCAGCTGGAGCGGGATTATGCGGCGGCGCGCGGGAATGATACTAAACCGGTACTGCTGACGGTTGACGGCCACTTTACGCTGGAAGCCAACCCGGATAGTGGGGAGAGAGTGAAAAAGCTGGTGCCGGACCGGAAGGCCAGGTTTGAAGCGGGTAAGAATTGCGACAGCAAATAGCTGAAATAAAAAACCCCGCCGGAGCGGGGTTTTTTGTGGCTTAGCCCTTGATGGCTTTCACCAGGTAATCAAGCACGTCACCGGTTTTAATCATCTGCTTCTCACCGTTACGACGATATTTATATTCGATCTCGTCGTTGTCGAGGTTGCGATCGCCAATGACCACGGTGTGTGGAATACCGATCAGTTCCATATCGGCAAACATCACGCCCGGACGCTCTTTACGATCGTCCATCAGCACTTCGATACCCTGCGCACGCAGCTCGCTGTAGAGCTTCTCGGCCAGCTCCTGCACGCGGTAGGACTTGTGCATATTCATCGGTAGGATCGCCACCTGGAACGGCGCAATGTTGTCCGGCCAGACGATACCGCGCTCGTCGTGGTTCTGCTCAATCGCCGCAGCCACCACACGTGTTACCCCGATACCGTAGCAACCCATGGTCAGGATCTGGTTACGGCCATCTTCGCCCTGCACTGATGCGTTCAGCGCCTGGGAGTACTTGGTGCCCAGCTGGAAGATGTGACCCACTTCGATACCGCGTTTGATCTGCAGCACGCCCTGGCCATCCGGACTCGGATCGCCTGCGACTACGTTACGGATATCTGCCACTTCTGGCATTGCAACATCGCGATCCCAGTTGATGCCAAAGAAGTGCTTACCATCCACGTTAGCGCCGGCAGCGAAATCGCTCATCGCCGCAACGGTACGGTCAATCACCACCGGGATCGGCATATTGACCGGGCCGAGCGAACCTGGACCTGCATTCACCACCGCACGGATTTCCGCTTCGGTCGCGAAGGTCAGCGGGCTGGCAACCTGCGGCAGTTTTTCTGCTTTCACTTCGTTCAGCTCGTGATCGCCACGAACCAGCAGGGCAACCAGCGGATAGCTGCTGCCTTCAACCGCTTTCACCAGCAGGGTTTTCACGGTTTTTTCAACCGGCAGATTGAACTGCTCAACCAGCTCGGCGATGGTTTTGGCATTCGGCGTATCAACCTGGGTCATCGCTTCAGTGGCTGCCGCGCGTGGCGCTGTTGGTGCCAGCGCTTCAGCAAACTCAATGTTCGCAGCGTAATCAGAGGTATCAGAGAAGATCACATCGTCTTCGCCGCTCTGCGCCAGTACCTGGAATTCATGAGATGCGCTACCGCCGATGGAACCGGTATCGGCCTGCACAGCACGGAAATCCAGACCCATACGGGTGAAGATTTTGCTGTACGCGTTGTACATCTTGTCATAGGTCTCTTGCAGAGATTCCTGTGAGGTATGGAAGGAGTACGCATCCTTCATAAGGAACTCACGGGAGCGCATCACGCCAAAACGTGGACGCACTTCGTCACGGAATTTGGTCTGGATCTGATAGAAGTTCAGCGGCAGCTGCTTGTAAGAGCTAAGCTCGTTACGGATCAGGTCGGTGATCACTTCTTCATGCGTCGGGCCCAGAACAAACGGACGTTCGCCGCGGTCAACAAAGCGCAGCAGCTCGGGACCGTACTGCTCCCAACGGCCGCTCTCCGCCCACAGGTCAGCGGGCTGAACAACAGGCATGGACACCTCAATGGCACCGGCGTTATCCATCTCTTCACGCACGATGTTCTCGACTTTTCTCAGGACGCGCAGGCCGGTCGGCAACCAGGTATACAACCCGGAGGCCAGCTTACGGATCATCCCGGCGCGCAGCATCAGCTGGTGGCTGATAACTTCGGCGTCGGCAGGTGTCTCCTTCAGTGTGGAGAGCAGGTATTGGCTAGTACGCATGTTGTTACGGTTCCATTTCGACGATTGGAACAGGCTGACCGGCAGCCTGACACAAAAAAAGTGGTTTAGTTTACCAGTGTGGCAATGATGCCAAAAGAGAAGAGAATAAAATTACTGCGGCTCGAGGGCAAACACTTCGAAGCCTGCCGCCGTGACGCGCCAGCGAACATTAAAATCCAGCAGCAGAACGGCGTAGGTTTTCCCGGTCTCTTCTTCTTTGCGATAGGCGGGGCGAGGGTCCTGTGCCAGCACTTCGACGATAAAATCCCGCAGACTAGGGTAGCGCTTTTCCAGCTGGATTAACCGGGGGGTCAACTCGTCGGTAAAGTAAACGGGCATATCCGCCTGCGGGGCCTGCTGGGCATAGCTGGCACGCGCATCCGGTAAAGCTTCGGCAAAGGGCAGGTAGGGTTTGATATCCACCACCGGCGTGCCGTCGACCAGATCCAGACTGCCCAGCTCGAGGATCACCTGATCCTTCTGACAGCGGATGCCTTTCAGCTCAACGAGGGACATACCTACAGGATTCGGACGGAAGGTCGAGCGCGTGGCAAATACCCCCATCCTGGCGTTACCGCCGAGACGAGGCGGGCGCACGGTCGGTCGCCAGCCGCCTGCCATGGTCTGATGAAAGATGAACAGCACCCACAGGTGGCTAAAGGCTTCCAGTCCGCGCACGGCATCGGCCTGATTATACGGCGCGATCAAATGAAGTTCGCCGCCACCGCTTTTTACCAGCCCGGGCTGGCGGGGGACAGCAAACTTCTCTTTATAGGGCGAGCGGATAACGCCTATCTGCTCGAACTGGAATGCACTCATTTTGCCGAGACGTTAAGGGCAGAACCCACGCAAACGGCCTGGCGGTAGCAGCCTGGCGTGCCGCTGGTCACTTCACAGCTGTGCAGCAGAACCGCATTGGCTTTCATTTTAGAGGCATTGACCTGCATGCGTTTACGCGCAGTTGGGATATTCGGAGGAGAGTCCTGATTGCTGGCCTGGCAAGATTCGCCGGAGACTTCACCCAGATCGCGGAACGGTTTACCCACTAAGGCTTCAGCACTGGTATAGATTCTGACCGGGGCAGGGCGGGGCGCTTTTGGCTTTTCAGGCTCCACTTTAGGCGGGGTTGCTGTGCTTTTAACAGGTTCAACAGGAGATCTGCTTAGCATAGAACAGCCGCTCAGCATCAGTGCTAAAAGACAGATCGGTAAAGCACGCATAATATTTCCTCTATGAATAATCAAATCGTCAGATATTGAATCAGTTGCCTGCATAAATGACAAGACGGGCTTTCGCCCGTCATGAATGATATTACACAAAGGTCAGATTACCAGCCTTTAACTGCGCCGCCGTTAAAGACTTTGTTGGCTTCCTGGTAAACTTCGTCAGACTGGTAAGCCTGTACGAATTTCTTCACGTTTTCCGCGTCTTTGTTGTCTTCGCGGGTAACGATCAGGTTAACGTACGGGGACTCTTTGTCTTCAACGAAGATGCCGTCTTTGGCTGGGGTCAGGTTGATCTGGCTGGCGTAAGTGGTGTTGATAACTGCCAGGGCAATCTGCGCATCATCCAGAGAGCGTGGCAGCTGTGGGGCTTCCAGCTCAACAATTTTCAGGTTTTTTGGGTTCTCAGTCACGTCCAGAACGGTTGGCAGCAGGCCAACACCGTCTTTCAGTTTAATCAGGCCCACTTTCTGCAGCAGCAGCAGAGAACGGCCAAGGTTAGTTGGGTCGTTCGGGACTGCAACCTGAGAACCGTCCTGCAGCTCCTCTAACGATTTAATTTTCTTGGAGTAGCCCGCGATGGGGTAAACGAAGGTGTGCCCGGCCGCAACCAGCTTGTAGCCACGATCTTTGATCTGCTGATCCAGATACGGTTTGTGCTGGAAGGCGTTAGCGTCGATATCGCCTTTGCTCAGCGCTTCGTTCGGCAGAACGTAATCGTTAAAGGTCACCAGCTCAACGTCGAGGCCATACTTCTCTTTCGCCACTTTGGCTGCCGTCTCTGCAACCTGCTGTTCCGCACCGACGATAACGCCCACTTTGATGTGGTTTGGATCTTTTTCATCCTGGCCGCAGCCTACCAGTGCCAGAGAGCCGATCAGCGCGCCTACCGCAGCAAAGGTCTTCAATTTAAACGCCATGTTCTTATCCTTAACTCGTCGAGTTTGTATTGTGTAACGTTATTTGTGCGTAACAGCCCGGACGATGCGATCGCCAGAGAGTTGAATGAGATAAACCAGCACAACCAGCAGGACCAGTACGGTATTCATCACGGTAGCATTGTAGCCAATGTAGCCATACTGATAACCGATCTGACCCAGACCGCCTGCACCTACAGCACCGCCCATCGCTGAGTAACCCACCAGGGTAATCAGCGTGATGGTTGCCGCATTGACCAGACCCGGCAGGGCTTCTGGCAGTAAGATTTTGCGAACGATCTGCATCGGCGTTGCACCCATGGCGCGTGACGCTTCAATCAGACCCGACGGGATCTCTAACAGCGCGTTCTCGACCATACGGGCGATAAACGGGGCAGCGCCCACGGTCAGGGGAACAATCGCCGCCTGCAGGCCGATGGAGGTCCCCACAATAACGCGGGTAAAGGGAATCATCCACACCAGCAGAATAATGAAGGGAATCGAACGGAAGATGTTCACCAGCGCAGAGAGCGTGCGATACAGTTTTGCGTTCTCAATAATTTGCCCTGGGCGGGTGACATACAGCAGGACGCCCACCGGCAGACCAATCACAAAACCGAAAAAACCGGATACGAAGGTCATCGCCAGCGTTTCCCATACGCCGCGTACCAGCAACCACATCATTGGCTCAGACATAACCCAGTACCTCTACTTTTACATGATGCTCTTGCAGCCAGGCGATAGCGGCCTGCGTATCCTGCTGCGTGCCGTGCATTTCGGTCAGCATGATGCCGAACTTCACGCCACCGGCGTAATCCATCTGCGCACTAATAATGTTGTTGTTCACGTTGAAACGACGGGCGGTTTCAGACAGCAGCGGGGCATCCACTGATTTGCCGGTAAACTCCATTCGCAGCATCGGAACGCTGTCGGCTTCCGGCTGCGTTTTCAGACGCGCCAGATAATCTTCCGGAATATCCAGATGCAGCGTGGCCTGGATAAACTGTTGCGCCAGCGGGGTTTTAGGATGCGAGAACACTTCGCTGACGGAGTCTTGTTCAATCATTTCACCGTTGCTGATCACCGCGACGCAGTCGCAGATGCGTTTAACCACGTCCATCTCGTGCGTAATAAGGAGGATGGTCAGCCCCAGGCGACGGTTAATGTCTTTCAGCAGTTCCAGAATTGAGCGGGTGGTTGCCGGATCCAGGGCGCTGGTGGCTTCGTCACAGAGCAACACTTTTGGATTGCTTGCCAGCGCACGCGCAATGGCCACGCGCTGTTTTTGGCCGCCGGATAAGTTTGCCGGGTAGATATCATGCTTATCGCTCAGGCCGACCAGATCCAGCAACTCGGTGACGCGACGTTTGATTTCGTCTTTTGGCGTATTGTCCAGCTCCAGCGGCAGGGCGACGTTGCCAAACACGGTGCGCGAAGAGAGCAGGTTAAAGTGCTGGAAGATCATGCCAATCTGGCGGCGCGCTTTGGTTAAATCCGTTTCGGAAAGGGTTGTCAGCTCCTGGCCATCAACCTGTACCTGACCTTGAGTCGGGCGTTCGAGCAGGTTAACGCAACGGATGAGCGTACTTTTACCTGCACCGGAGGCGCCAATGACGCCATAAATTTGTCCAGCCGGAACATGCAGGCTAACGTTGTTCAACGCCTGTATGGTTCGGTTCCCTTGCTGGAACACTTTGGTGATATTCGAAAGTTTAATCATTAGATTATTTTTATCGTATGTAAGTTAGCCGTGGCATTTTCTGCTGCCTTGTACGGGCGATGACCGTCAACAAAACGGATGTTAAGGCATCCAGACGTCTAAATCAATCCAACTCTGCGCGATGAGCACTTTATTGCGTGGTGATTCGTGAGATACTAGCCGGACATCCCTTTTCAGGAGCAAACCGGTGGCAAAATCAGTACCCGCAATTTTTCTCGATCGTGATGGCACGATTAATGTCGATCATGGCTACGTGCATGAGATAGACGAATTTGAATTCATCGATGGCGTTATTGATGCCATGCGTGAATTAAAAGAGATGGGTTTTGCGCTGGTGGTAGTAACCAACCAGTCAGGCATCGCGCGCGGTAAATTCACCGAAGCACAGTTTGAGACATTAACCGAATGGATGGACTGGTCACTGGCCGATCGTGGCGTTGACCTGGACGGCATCTATTATTGTCCTCATCACCCGCAGGGAACCGTAGAAGAGTATCGTCAGACCTGTGATTGCCGTAAACCGCATCCGGGCATGCTCATCTCGGCACAAGAGTTCCTTCATATAGATATGAGTGCTTCATATATGGTGGGCGACAAACTGGAAGATATGCAGGCAGCTGCCGCGGCAGGTATAGGCCATAAAATTCTGGTGCGTACTGGTAAACCCGTCACGCCAGAAGCAGAAAATGCAGCGGATTGGGTGATTAATAGCCTGGCGGCGCTGCCGGAAACCATCAAAAAGCAGCAAAAATAGACGTTGTGGCGAAAAGGTGAGCGGTTGAAATAAAATTGTCGTTTTCCGCTTGTCACTGCCAGAGAACTCCCTATAATGCGCCTCCATCGACACGGCAGATGTGAATCACTTCACACAAACAGCCGGGTCGGTTGAAGAGAAAAGCGAAAATAAACGCTTGACTCTGAAAGAGGAAGGCGTAATATACGCCACCT